>JBPCVZ010000329.1:0-2529 GCA_051010015.1 Hyphomicrobiaceae bacterium | reverse complement strand
ATACGTGCATCCTTGGCAGCGCTGAAGATTTCCTGAGCCTGGCGTGTAAACTGGTCGTTCATAGCAAAGCCTCCTTCGATGGCATTGGCGTTTGACGGTGGTCCTGAGATCGATCTTTCGGGGGCCGCGGCGCCATGCCGTTGGAGCATCGCCAAATCGATCCCTTGAATCTCTATAGTGGGAATATAGCGACTCTGCTATTGCACTGCAACATAAAACTTGCGGCACTGCGATTTTTTTTGCACTGCACAAATATAATAGCTAATCATTTGTTTATTAGTCTCTTTTTTCTCCGACTGGACAGTCGGCACACGGCATAAGGGGCAGAATCACGCCAGCGCCGGAAAAATATCCCTGTATCGCGTTGCATTGACATCGAACTTGACATCGCCACCACGCAGCGGGCGGGCCATGGACAGACCGGCCATCGTCCGACAGCGCGACAACGCGACATAGGCCTGACCGTGGGCGAAGGTGCCACGTCCGAAGTCGACATATATCTTGTCGAGCGTCAGACCCTGGCTCTTATGGATTGTCAGTGCCCAGGCCAGCCTGAGCGGAAACTGCTTGAAGGTTCCGGCAACGGTTTCGACGATCTTTTCCTGGCTCTGGTCGAACGCGTAACGGCGGTTTTCCCACGACGCCTGCTCGACCTCATAGGTTCGCCCGTTGATGAGGACCCAGACCTGCTTGTCCGTCAGCTTCGCGATCTCGGCCACCGTCCCGTTGACCCAGCGCCCGTCCGGGTCGTTGCGCAGCATGATGACCTTGGCGCCCTGCTTGAGGATAAGCTCAGCCTCGGTCGGTTGCGCCTTTTGGTTGAACTCGCCGATGACGCCGGCGTCGTAGAGGTGCTCCTCGCCGGGCAGGGCATCGAGATAGGCGCGGTTGATGCGGTTTGCGGCCTCGTTGGTCGGGGTCAGGATGACATAGTCGCGCCCTTCCGCGAGCGTACGGATCGGGCCGACACGTTCATTCAGGATGTCAATCTCGCGCTCGCCGGCCTCGCCATCGCGGATCGCATTGAGCACTTCGATCAACGTGTCGTCGGTCTGGCGAAACACCTTGCGCAGTTCGAGCAGCTGCGTGCCATCGCCCTCCACCAGGGCCGGAATGGAAAAGAAAAACGGGCCGTCGTAGGTTTCGTGGAGATGCGCGGCTTCCTCGCCACCCCTGACAACCGGCGGCAATTGGTGCAGGTCGCCGAACAACAACAGGCGCACACCGCCGAACGGTTCCTTGGCGCGGCCGCGGTTCTTGCGCAACGACTGGTCGATCGCCCACATCAGGTCCGAGCGCACCATCGACACCTCGTCGATGATCAGAAACCGCATCTGGCGCATGACGCGGCCATTGCGGCTGCGGCGGATGTCTTCAGGCGCGATGAGGCGCGGCGGAAAGCCAAAGAACGAATGGATCGTCTGGCCGCCGACATTAACCGCCGCCAGACCCGTCGGGGCAACGACGACCGCCTCTTCCTGCAATTGGTCGCGGATGAGGCGCAGCAGTGTCGACTTGCCGGTGCCGGCGCGGCCGGTGACGAACAGGTGGCCGCAGCCCTCGTCGAGAAACCGCAAGGCGGCCTCGAATTCCGGGGTCGATGTCAGGTTATCCGGCTCGTTGCTCATCGGGGCTCGGGAACATGGACGTCATGACGGCGAATCGCGCGACCGTAGTCGATCGCGGCCGATATGTGAAACCGGTTGCCTGCTCTTTGCGGGGCGGAGCGACCGATCCGCATGCCGCCTCATGCCGCATTCGCCTTGCCCTGGCGCAGCACCTCGCCACGATAGCTCAGCGCTTCGGCAATATGTGGACGCGCGATGGCCGCGCTGGCCTCAAGATCGGCGAGCGTTCGCGCCACCCGTAACGTACGATGGAAACCGCGGGCGGACAGCGAGAGCGTGTCGGCTGCCTGGCGCAGCAGTGCCAGACCGTCGCCGTCAGGTGCGACCATCTCGTCCAGCAGATTGCCGGCAAGTTCGGCGTTGGTGCGGGCGGTGGCGTTTGGATGCGCTTCGAGGCGCTCGCTTTGCTGCGTGCGGGCTGCGACGACACGCGCGCGCACCTCGGCGCTGCCCTCACTCGGCGCGGGTAGGCAGAGGTCGGCGGCAGAGACTGCGGGAACCTCGATGGTCAGGTCAATGCGGTCGAGGAAGGGGCCGGAGATGCGCGCCTGGTAGTCCGTCGCGCAGCGCGCCCCGCGCTTACATGATTGACCGGCACCGCCGCCGCAGCGGCACGGGTTCATCGCCGCGACCAACTGAATGCGGGAGGGATAGGAGACGCGGTGGTTGGCGCGCGCAATCACGGTCTCGCCGCTCTCGAGCGGCTGGCGCAGGCTGTCGAGCACCTGCGGCTGGAACTCGGGCAGTTCGTCGAGAAAGAGCACGCCAAGGTGCGCAAGCGACACCTCCCCCGGGCGCGGCCGCGAGCCGCCACCGACCAGCGAGGCCATGCTGGCCGAATGATGCGGCGCGCGGAACGGACGTTCGGTGTGCAATACACCGCCCATCAACTCACCAGCCA
>JBPCVZ010000328.1:0-6543 GCA_051010015.1 Hyphomicrobiaceae bacterium | reverse complement strand
GCGCCTCCTCGCTTTCGCGCTCGATTTCGAGGGACTGCTTCTCCGCTTCCAGGTTGCGCGTCCGGATCTGGATCGAGGCATCCTGCTCGATGTCGTTGCGCAGCTTGCGCCGCTCTTCGATATCGCGAATCAGCGTCGTCAAGCCTTCCGCGTCGAAGCGATTGGAGGGATTGAAGAACTCGAGACTGGTCTGGTCGATGTCCTTGATCGCGACCGCTTCCAGTTCGAGACCGTTGCGCGACAGCTCTTCCTGTGCCGCCTCCTTCACCCGCGCGACATAGACGCCGCGCTGCTCGTGCATCTCGGCCATCGACATTTCCGCCGCGACCACTCTCAGCGCGGATTCGAACTTGCCGGCGAGCAGCCCGTGCAGGTTGGACGAATCGAGTGCCCGCCGCCCCAGGGTGGACGCGGCAATCGAGACCGCCTCGCGCGATGGCTGCACGCGCAAATAGAACTCGGCATCGACATCGACACGCATGCGATCCCTGGTGATCAGCGCATCCTCGCGCTCGCGCGCGACTTCGAGCGTCAACGAGTTCATGTTGACCGGCGTGATATCGTGGATGATCGGCCACACGAACGCGCCGCCATCGATCACCACCTTCTCGCCAAGAAAACCGGTCCGCACGAAGGCCACTTCCTTGGTCGAGCGCCGGTAGAGCCATTGCATCACCCAGTAGATGATCGCGATGACGATGACCGCGACGATGATCCAAAGGACCAGCTGTCCAATCAGTTGTCCGGTCATCAGGCTCCCCCTCCTGCGGGTCCGGATTGTGGTGCGCCGCCCTTCCTGCCGATCTGGCGAAACTTGCGGGTCTGTTCGGTCAGCGCAATCTCCGTCGGCAGGCGCTCCATCGACGAGGCGCCGTAGAAGCCGTTGCACAATCGGGTATTGGCGAGCACATAGGCCGCATCGTCGGGCATCGCGACCGGCCCGCCGTGGACCAGCACGATGATCTCCGGGTTGACCGCAAGCGCGGCTTCGGCCCAGGCATCGACCAGCGCCGGGCAATCCTCCAGCGACAGCGCCGTCTCGGCGCCGATCGAGCCGCCGGTCGTAAGTCCCAGATGACACACGATGATGTCGGCACCCGCCCGCGCCATCGCCTCGGCATCGGTGGCGTTGAATACGTAAGGCGTGGTCAGCATGTCCTTCGCCGCCGCCTTGGCGATCATGTCGACTTCCAGCGCGAACGACATGCCGGTTTCTTCGAGGTTGGCGCGAAAGCTGCCATCGATCAAACCGACGGTCGGGAAGTTCTGCACGCCGGCAAACCCGATCCGCTTGAGTTCATCGAGAAACGTGTCCATCGAGCGAAACGGGTCCGTGCCGTTGACGCCGGCCAGTACGGGCGTGTGCTTGACGACCGGCAGCACTTCGGCCGCCATTTCGACGACGATCTGGTTGGCGTCGCCATAGGGCATGAGGCCCGCGAGCGACCCGCGACCGGCCATGCGATAGCGGCCCGAGTTGTAGATGACGATCAAATCGATGCCGCCAGCCTCTTCGCACTTCGCAGAAAGCCCGGTCCCCGCGCCGCCGCCGATGATCGGCTCACCGCGCGCGATCATCGCGCGAAACTTCTCGAGAATTTCTTTTCGACTCAGGCCCATTGCGTCATCTTCCGTCGATTAACGGTCGTTGAGCTGTTGAGCGCGCCGTCGCGCCCGCCCTGTAAAATGCGAAACGCGCGAATCACTTCCGCCGCAAATTCCGGATCGTTGACATTGTACGGCAAACGGATCAGCTGTCGATCCGTAGTTGTCGTTACCGTGGCTTCGAGAGCGGCAAACAGCGCCGCATCGGCCGCCGGGTCGTGAAACGGCTGCCCCGGCCGATCGAGCGTTGACACTCCCATTTCGGGAAGAAAGAAGCGCACGGGCCCCGACATCTGATTGAGGCGTTCACCGATCCAGCGCCCCATGGCGGTGTTTTCCTCAGGTGTCGTGCGCATCAGCGTAATCTGGGGATTGTGCTCGTAGAGCACGCGGCCGCGATATTTCTCCGGCACCGTGTCGATGCTCGCGAAGTTGACCATGTCGAGCGCGCCACACGATCCCACATAGGGAACCCGCGTGCGAATGATGGCACCGAATCGATCGTCGGTTGCGGGAAAGGCACCGCCCATCATCATGTCGCAGACTTCCGTCGTGGTGATATCGATGACGCTGGCGATAAAACCGGCGTCGACCAGACGTTCCATTGATTCGCCACCGATCCCCGTTGCGTGAAAGACCAAGCAGTCATAATCGGATTCGAGCTCGGCCTGCAGCTGCTGTACACAGGGTGTCGTCACACCGAACATGGTCATGCCGACAGCCGACTTCTCGCCGCCGCCGGCAGCCCGCGTCTCGGCCTCCCGCGCGCCCCCAACCATACCGGCCAATGCCTCAGCCGCATTGCCCAGCACACGCCGCGTGATCGAATTCAGGCCCTGGATGTCGGCGACCGAATACATCATCATGATGTCGGAAGGCCCGACATAGCGGCGCACGTCGCCGGAAGCGACCGTCGAGACCAGCACCTTGGGAATACCGATCGGCAGCGAACGCATCGCCGGCGCGATCATGGCGGTGCCGCCGGATCCACCGAGACCGATGATCCCGGCAACGCCGGACTGCTGCGCGATCCATCGCTCGAAGGCAAGCATCATGGCGGCAACGGCAGCACCGCGATCGTCGATGAAGACGCCGCTGGCACCGCGCGGATGGTAGGCGGCGACCTGATGGGCCGGCACATCGGCGCCCGAATGGCCGCCCGACGTCGACAGATCGACCAGCCGTGCCGCCAGGCCCCGCGCGCGTATGAGGTCTCGCACGAAGCGCAGTTCATCCCCTTTTGTGTCGAGCGTGCCTGCCACCAGGACAAACGCCTGACCAGAAGTCGCGAACGGGCGCAGGTCGGCCCTGTGATCGCCGTTCGGCCGTTCGTTTGCGTTCGGCGCCTGCGACACGATCCGTGCCGACTGCTCCAGCAGGCGAACCGCGACGGGCTTCGACCAGCGGTTGGGCGTCGTCGGGTTGGACATGAAGATGCGGGTCGGTCCTTGCGCCGCGGGCGTCTCCAGCGTTTCTTCGGCACCCTCTGGCAATGGCGTTTCGTCGTGAGCATGGCGACCGACGCCCAGCAGGCGCTGCTGCAACTCGCGATCCGAAGCAAGGACATTCGATTCGATGATGCGATTGATGCGGCCGTTGACCATGATCGCGACGCGCGGCGACACCGCCGTCGCAACGGCCGTGTTCTGCTCGATCACGAGGACGTCGATATCCTCTTCCTCGGTGAGCTGGACGAGCATCGCCTCGACCATTTCGACGATCACCGGTGCGAGGCCTTCGGTCGGCTCGTCCATGATCAGCAGGCGCGGATTGAGCAGCAGCGCGCGCGCGATCGCGAGCATCTGCTGTTCACCGCCGGACAGCTGCCCACCACCGTTGCCGCGCCGTTCCGCCAATCTCGGGAAGGTCGAATAGATGCGCTCGATCGACCAACTGCCGGCATGCCCGGCGCTGACCATGCGCAGGTGCTCGTCGACGGTCAAAGAGCGCCAGAGCCGGCGGCCCTGCGGCACGTAGCCGATGCCGAGACGGGCGATCTCTGCCGGCTGTTGCCCGCGCAACTCCTCGCCGAGAAAGCGGATTGAACCCGAAACCGATGGAACCAGCCCCATGATCGTTCGGCATAGCGTCGTCTTGCCCATGCCGTTGCGCCCAACGACGGAGAGCGCACCCGATTGCAGGGTGAGATCGACACCCTGCAGGGCGTGGGACGCACCGTAGAAGACGTTCAGTCCGCGAATATCCAGCGTCGGCGCGGCGGTGCGCTGCTGGCCCTGCTCTCGCCTAGCCATGACCGCCCCCGAGGTAGAGTTCCTGAACCTCCGGATCAGCCTCGATCTCGTGCGGCCGGCCTTCCTTGAAAATCGCACCGTTGTGCAGCATCGTCACGCTCTCCGAGACCCTGAGGGCGACGTCCATATCGTGTTCGATGATGATGTAGCCGATGTGTGCGGGCAGGCCGGACAGCAGTTCGATGAGTTCGCTGCGCTCCGTCGGCGACAGGCCCGCGGCGGGTTCATCGAACAGGATGAAGCGTGGCGCACCGGCAAGCGCGAGCGCGATTTCCAATTGGCGCTGCTGGCCGTGCGACAACTCGGCAACGAGGCTGTCACGCACGTCGGTAAGGTGCACGGCTTCAGTCAGTTCTTCGGCGGCATGGGCAATCTCGTCTCGGCGTCCCGGGCGAAGCAGCGAAAAGCGGTTTCGAGAGACACCGCGACAGGCGAGGTAGACGTTGTCGAGAACCGAGAGTCCGGTGAACAGCAGCGAGATCTGATAGGTGCGGCGCAGGCCGCGGCGAATGCGATCGTGGGCGGGGAAGTTTGTGACATCCTCGCCGAACAGGCGGATGGACCCGGCGGTCGGCAGGAAATCGCCGGTGATGCAGTTGAACAGCGTCGTCTTGCCGGCGCCGTTCGAGCCGAGCACCGCGCGGCGCTCTCCCGGTCGTACCGTCATCGTGACATCGTCGAGTGCGCGCAGCGCGCCGAAGTCGCGGGTCAGGCCTCGCAGTTCCAGCGCGTTGGCCGAACCGGTCGCACCGACCTTCTGGCCGGGTTCGTGGCGTATGTCGTTGCCGGCCAGACTCATGTGCCATCTCGCGGTTGACCGGTGAGCGGATCGACGCGCCCGACCCGATCGCGCCATTGCTGCCAGAGGCCGATGACACCGTCCGACGACCAGAAAACGATCACCAGGAAACCAAGGCCGATCAGCAACTGGAAACGTTCGCCGGGAAGGCCGACCGAGACCAGCGCATCGAGCGCAAACGTCCTGAGCAGCACGTAGATGAACGCGCCGATGAACGGCCCAATCGGGTGGCGCAGCCCGCCGACCACGGCGATGATGAGAATGTCGATGACCGGACCAACGGAAATCGTACCGGGCGATATCTGGCCGTTGAGCCAGACCAGCAGGACCCCGCCGATCGCAGCGATCACGCTGGCAAAGGTGTAGGCCGCGATCCGGTGCGCCGTGACGTTGAAGCCCAGCGCCTCCATCCGCCGCGGGTTGTCGCGCACGCCCTGGAGTGCAAGTCCGAACGGTGATCGCGTGACATAGAGGACCGCCAGGTAGGACGCGACCGCCCAGAACAGCGCCAGATAGTAGAACGCCACCGGGTCGCGCCAATTGATGCCGAACAGAACCGGCGGCAGCACCTGGTTGAAGCCGCTGAAACCATTGAAGATGACGTAGTTCTGGCGCGCGAAATAGAAGAAGGCCGTCGCGATCGCGAGCGTGATCATGATCGTGTAGATGCCCTCGGTGCGCACCGCCAGCGCGCCGGTGAGCGTGCCAAAGAGCACCGCGATGACGATCGCAGCGGGCACGACGAGCCACCAGGGGCCGCCCAGCGAAATCGTCGTGATCGCGCTGGTGCCGAGGATCGCCGTCATGTAGCCGGCAACGCCGGCGACGGTCATCTGGACCAGCGAGACCATGCCGCCCTGGCCGGCGAGGAACATCAGCGACAGTGCGATCATGCCGAGGATGTAAGCCCAGCCGAAGATCTGGAACATCACGAAATCGCTCGCAATCGCGGGCACCAGCATCAGCACCGTGCCGACGGTCCAATAGATGAGCGGTATCCGGGTCGGGCTCCAGCGATGGGTCTCGGAATCGGTCGAGGCGATCGTCAGTTTCGAGTTGTCGATCGATGTCATCTCGCTAGCGCCCCGTCGTAATCAGGCCTTGCGGGCGGAAGGCCAGCACGAGAACCATGATCAGAAACGTCAAAACGACGGCGTAGGTCGGGAAGTAGACGGAGCCGAACTGCTCGGCGAGACCGATGATCAGGGCGCCAAGCGCGGCGCCCGGGATCGAGCCCATGCCGCCGACGATCACGACAACGAGCGAGGCGAGGAGGAAGCGAATATCCTCGCCGGGGGCAACGGACTGAAACGTTCCGCCGACGACGCCGGCAAGACCGGCGAGGCCGGCGCCCAGGGCGAACACGCCGACGAACACACGCTGGATACGCACGCCGGTCGCCGTCAGCATGTCGCGATCGTCGACGCCGGCGCGAATCAACATGCCAAACCGCGTGCGGTTGAGGGCAAGCCACATCGCAATACCGATCACGATAGCGGCGAACAGAATGACCAGGCGGACGATCGGGTACTTGATGTAGACCGCCTGACCGCTGCTCTTGATCACGGAAATGATCGGCAGCTTTATCGGTCCGGATAGCCATTCCGGTGCGAGAATCTGGTAGAAGTCCCCGCCCCATATCCACAGCATGATGTCGGCGAGCACGATCGAAATGCCGATCGTCACCAGGGTTTGCTTGAGATCCTGCCCCTCCATGCGACGGAAAACGACGTACTGCAGGACAATACCGAGTGCCCCGACGGCAATGAACGCAACGACGAACGCCAGCATCCAAACGCCGGTTGCCTCGGCAACCTCATAGCCAATATAACCGCCAAGCATGTAAAGCGAGCCGTGCGCCAGGTTGACGTTCTTCATGAGGCCGAA
>JBPCVZ010000327.1:0-30105 GCA_051010015.1 Hyphomicrobiaceae bacterium | reverse complement strand
CCCAGTGTCAGGGCCACGTTGAGGCCGACAAGGCCGATCCCGTTGAGAACGCCGCACAGTCCGAACCACCAATAGCCCGCATTCCAATGCGGCATGCGGTGGCCGCTTGTGCTGTTGATCGAAACGATGACCGCCATTGATGTCAGTGCACCAATCAGCGCGGCCGTCATCGGACTCGGCAGGCCCTCGAGGCCGATCTTGACGAAATTCTGCGAAACCGCGCGCGTTAGCGCGGCGCCAAGCGGGATGGCGACAGCCCAGATCGGCCAGGAAACATCGCCGCGGCGCGAGCGCACGGCAATGAAGGCGATGCCGCTGACAATGATTGTTGTGCCGGCGAGTGTTTGCCCGGTCACGATTTCACCGAGTATCACAATCGCAAGTGTCGTTGCGAAAACGGGGGCTGTCGATGTCAGGCCCGCAGTCAGGCCGGGGCCGATCAGGCGCACGCTCATCGTGTGCAGCGTCATCGACAGCGACGGCACGATCAGTCCGGCGACCATGAACCAGGCCGCACTCGGCGTCAGCAGGCTGGCCGGGTCCAGGAAGAACGGTGCACCAATGAGAAGCAGAAAGAACGTCGTGGCGACGTTGATGATCGTCCCCGCGCGCACGTCCATGTGGTCGAGGGCGACGTGTTGAGTGTGATTGGAGAAGGCGAATACGATGCTGCTGGCAAATGCGATCGCGGCAACAAGCCAAATGTCTTCGGTCACGTCGCACGTCTTTCGGGCAAGCGCTGTCCCTCGGCGTCGGAGCAATCGGTGAGGCGGGGCGGTTCGCTCAGGCAATACGATGCCAACGTGCGAGCAATAGATATAACGAGAGTGTGCCCAGAAATACATCCAGAGGGCAAGTCTGCAGATTGGTCAGCGTGCGCGCACCCCTCAGAAGCGCGCCGAACCTGAAACGCCTGCCAAGTGCCTGTGCCCGGCCTGTTTCTTGGCTGCAGTTGACGTTCGCCGCGGGAAGTGCGTGTTGATGCCTGTTCAGCCGCTCTTGCCAGCGCCCTCAACGAAGGTCTTGGCAAACGCGTCGAGAGCCTCCCAATCCGTATATTCTGGATTGCTGCCGCGATCCGGCATTTTCTTCTGGCCCTTGAAGACCAGAAGATCGATCGTTTCTTCTTCCGCCCGGCCATACTCGAAGTAGCGCACCGCGCCTTCCGCCAAGTGCACGGCAGCGGGGGCAAGTCCCGTCTCTTCCGTAAACGCCGTGACGTAGCCGCGGGCTTCCTCTTCACCTGAGGCAAGTGTCTGCGAGAGACTGACCGAGACGAATGCGAGCGGCTTGGCCTGAAGCGATGCGAGATTGGTTCTGACGAAACTGTAGAACGCCGTTTGGTAGCGTTTGTGGTGCACGGATGCGGCGAGGACTACGGCGTCAAAATCGTCGACGACCGCCGAAGCACTGAGATCGGTGCAGTCATGCAATTCGACCGTATGCCCCGCTTCGCGCATCGATCCGGCCATGTATCGCGCGATCTTGCGGGTCTGACCTTCCGTCGTTCCGTAGGCGATCAAAACATTCATCAGACAATCTCCGTGAGCTGGAAGTGACCCGGTTTGATTCAGCGGCAGATGAGGACAGGGCGGTTGCTGTGGGTGACGACATGGTTGGCCTGGCTGCCAAGCACGATGCGCGAAATGCCACGACGACCGTGCGATGCCATGACGATCAGATCGCACTCGTGCTGTTCGGCGGCACCGAGAATGCCGTCCGCCGGATAGTCATCCTTGATATGCACCGTTGCGCTGTGCACTCCGGCGTCATCTGCGACGGACTTTGCCTTGGCGAGAATGTTGGTGGCCCACTTCGCGACGCTTTCCTGATATTCCTTGACCGGGAACGGCATCGTCAGTTCGCCGGCAGAATAGGCATGCCACGGTTCCGAAACTGTCACGATCGTCACTTTGGCATTGAGGGACTTGGCGAGTTGGACGCCGTGCTGCAACGCGGTTTGTGCCAGTTCGGAACCATCGATCGCGATCAGTAGATGTTTGTACATGGGTTTCGTCCTCGGTGTCCGGATCAATTCTTTGGCACAAGGGAATGCACCGCATTGGTGGAATTGGGCGGAGCGCTCTTCATTGACCGTCGCGCCAACTATCATTGACGATAAGCCGGCATTCGGAACCGACATTGATCTCCGTCAACGGCTTGAACGAGAACGGTGGATTGGGACGAATTGCGTTGAGGGACCTTGACGAAGGTCAATGAAGAAGTGTGGCGGCCGGGGGCACTCTGGCGTCTCTGCCGCCGCGCACAAAGGAAATGCCTTAATGATCAATCATGCCGTCGCTGGGAACCAGACAACCATGCGCCGTACCATCCGGTGCGTATTGCAGGGGTTTCTGTTTGCTGTGATCGTGAGCTGCTCGGCCGCCGGTTTGTCGGCCGCGGAGAAGGCGAAGTGGCAGGCCGACCCGACGCGCGGTAAACGCCTCTCGGAAAGGCTTTGCTCTTCGTGCCACATCGTCCATGGTGACGAGACCAAACATGTGGTGGCAGGCGTCCCATCATTCCGGGCCATTAAGGATTTACCGAATCAACGCATCGCTGGTTTTCTGATCCGCCCGCATACGTCGATGCCGAACATGCAACTGACGCGCAATGAAATTGCCGATATTATTGCTTACATGGAAAAACTGCGCCAGGACGCGTCCGGCGAGCCGGACAAGCCTGACGAGAAGAAGCGACCCAAACCCAAGTATCCATCAGCGTCCTAAGTCCCTGACCAGAACTACGCCGGCATGCCCGTCAAGGCTTCAGTAGTTCTGCGCTGCCATATCGCCAGCGCCGCAAGGCGGCGCTTGTCATGTTGGAAAAGGCGCTTAGAAACTGAGGTCGCGCCGTCGTCTTGCACAGGTTTTCGGCCATCTCAACGGTGGCCGCTAGCGCGTCGAGAGGTTTTGGTTTGGCAAAAAAGAAGCCTTGGACGTGGTTGCAGCCGGCCGCGCGTACGGCTTGCAGCTGACCAGGCGTCTCGACGCCCTCGACGACGGTCTCCATGCCCAGGTCCCGCCCTAGCGCGGTTGCGGCGCGAATGACGGCGAGTTTCTCGAAGGCGGCTGGCAAGCCGGTAACGAACGACCTGTCGATCTTGATTTTGTTGAACGGAAAACTCGTCAGATATTTCAGTGACGAGTATCCCGTTCCGAAATCGTCAAGCGCGATTTGAACGCCCAGGTCGTGCAACTTGTTCAGTATCGACAGGACATCGGTCGAGTCGTCGAGCAAGACCGATTCGGTGATTTCGACGCGGAGGCGCGCCGGGTTCAGGTTCGATGCAGCCAGTGCATCTTGGATCGACTGGACCAGGTTGCCTGTCTTGAACTGCAGTGGCGACACGTTGACGGCGATCGAGATGTGCTCCGGCCATTTCGTTGCATCAAGGCAAGCCCTTCGCATGACCCATTCACCGATCGGAATGATCAGGCCGTTTTCCTCGGCCAGTGGAATGAAGTCGCCCGGCGATATCCAATCGTCGCCGTCCTGCCAGCGTAGCAGGGCTTCGACGGACTCGACACGTTCTCTCTCGATGTTCAGGATCGGCTGGTAGTGCAACGTGAATTGGTCGAGTACCAGGGCGCGCCGCATCTTGACTTCCATTTCGCGTTTGCGTCGCATGACTTTGTCGAAGTGATCGTCAAAGAACCGCACGACCCCACGCCCGTCTTGTTTGGCGCGATAGAGCGCAAGATCGGAGTTGTGCATCAAGGTGGCGCAATTGGCTGTGTGTTCATCAGCCAGCGCGATGCCGACGCTGGCACCGACGAAAAGTGTCAGATCGTTGACAAGGTAAGGGGTTGCGAGCGCTTCGATAACGCGCCTTGCCAAACGTTCCGCGGAATCAGCCTGGAAACCGGGCACCTGAATGATCGCAAACTCATCGCCGCCAAACCGGGCAACGACGTCCGTATCGCGAATGGTCTGCTGCAGGCGCATTGCAACCTGCTTGAGCAATTCGTCGCCGATCGCATGTCCGTGGGTGTCATTGACCTGCTTGAAATTGTCGAGATCGATCGCAAGGAGCGCGATGCGATCACCGCGACGTACACGCGTCAGCAGCGTCTCGAGCTGCTGCAGAAATGACATTCGGTTCGCCAGGCCGGTCAGGTTGTCGTGATTGGCGGTGTAGCGGATCTCGTCCTCCATCCGCACACGGTCGGAGATGTCCTGGTGGGTAACGACGAAATGCCCCGCTCCCATCTGGCGGCGTGACATGTGGATGCTGCGGCCGTCGGGCAGCTTGCGCACGGCGGACCAGCTCCTGACGGCTTGGTTCGCAAAGGGGATTGCGAATTCCTTGACTTCGACGTCGCTCAGGCCGAGCGATTTGGCTTGCAGTTGGATCACGTCTTGAATCGGTAGGCCGTCACGTAGATCCTCCGCTTTGAGCCCGTAAATCGCGCGATAGGTGGCATTGTGCAGGACGAGCTCCGAGCGGTCGTTGTAGACCACGAGCCCCTGGGCCATGTAATTTGTGGCTGCCTTAATGATCGAGTTCTCGCAGGATGTGACCAACTCGCAATCAGGCGCGTGGTCGGGCTGCGGTGTCCAATTCATTAACATGTGAAAATGATCCCCGGTTATAATAGAGACTTGATGCCGGTGAGCCCGAATTGTTCACGTAATCGCCGTGCGCTCGTGGAGTATGGTTAGCAACGGGCAAAGGCCTGTGCGACATCGGGATTGGACGCCAAATTCGGAGCTCTCCGAAGCAATCAACGCCGGGCATCAGCCGAAGTCGAAAGGTCGACCCACCGGCTCGCGGGCGGTCAGGATTGGCGCGCGTACAAGGGAAGTGTTAAGCCTTCGACATTGTCGAGAGGTGATGGGTTCGAGATGCAACCTGGCGCCGCTCGATTCGGACAACCCAATTCGAACATGGTTCTTCATGCAGCAGCTCCCCAACTTTCAGCTCAACGACCGAACGGCCTTGGTCACGGGCGCCGGCCGCGGGCTTGGGGTCGGCATCGCGCATGGCTTGGCCCAGGCCGGAGCCGACGTGGTGCTCGTCGCCAGAACGGCGGCCGAGATCGAAGCGGTCGCGGCCGATATCAACGCGGCAGGGGGACGTGCCCGACCGATCGTCCTGGACGTCACGGATGATGCTGCTGTCGCGCGTACGTTTGCCGATCTGCCGGCCCTCGACATCCTCGTCAACAACGCCGGGACCAACATTCCGCGAGAATTTGTCGAGTTCGAGAGCGCTGCCCTCGATAAACTCCTGCAACTCAATGTGCGCGCGGCATTCCTGGTGGCGCAAGCGGCGGTGCAGCGTATGCTGGCGGACGGTGAGCGAGCGGACCGTGGCGGCGCGGTTGTCAACATCACGTCGCAGCTGGGCCGTGTCGCAATGCGTGGGCGCAGCGTCTACACGATGACCAAGCATGCCGTAGAAGGCTTGACGAAGGCGATGGCAATCGAGCTTGCCGAAAAGAACATCCGAGTCAATTCCGTCGGTCCGACATGGATCGATACGCCGATGACGCGCCCGGCGCTGGCGGACCCCGTGCTGCGCAAGGACGTCATCGACAGCATTCCGATGGGACATCTCGCGCAGGTGGAGGACGTTGTCGGTGCCGTCGTGTTCCTGTCGTCGCCGGCGGCCGGCATGATCACCGGGGCAAGCCTCGTCGTCGACGGCGGCTGGACGGCAAGATGACATCATGAAGGCGCCACCGTTCACCTACATCAAGCCGACGACGATCGATTCTTGCCTGCAATTGCTCGCCGAGCATGGCGACGAGGCCCAGGTGATCGCCGGCGGTCAAAGCCTGATGCCACTGCTCAATCTGCGGCTCGCCGCACCATCACTCCTGATCGATATCAACGGCCTCGGCGAACTGCGTGGTATCGATCACGAGCAAGGTTGCGTCAGAATCGGCGCGCTTGAACGCCATGCCGATATCGCCCGGTCGGAAACCGTGCGGCAGGCGGTGCCGCTGCTTGCGGCCGCTGCGCCACACATCGCGCATGTCGCGGTTCGTGAGCGTGGCACGATCGGTGGCAGCCTCGCACTCGCCGATCCGGCCGCGGAATGGCCGGCCGGCTGCCTGGCGCTCGGAGCGATTGTTGAACTGACGAGCACACGCGGTGTCCGCCAGGTCATGGCCGAAGACTTCTTCCAAGGTATCTACGAGACGGTGCGGCAGGCCGACGAACTGCTGACAGCCGTTCGATTTCCGCTGGCAGGGGCATCCGGCGAGGACGTCTTTGCCTTCGATGAACTTGCTCGAAGACGTGGTGACTTTGCCATCGCGGGCCTGGCGTTGACTGCCCGACGTGCGGGAAAGGCGCTTGGCGAAGTGCGCTTGGCCTTTTTCGGCGTCGCCGACCGACCGCTTCTGGCGCGTGGCGCCATGTCGGCGATCGAGGGCCGCACGCTCGATGACGTCGCAATCTCAGCCGCCGCCGCGGCCCTCGCTGGCGAACTGGACCCACCGGAAGATCCGGCCTATCCCGCCGCGTACCGTCGCCGCATCGCCGGTGTCCTGCTCACGCGCACGCTCAAGAGACTGTCACTGGAGGCGCAACATGGAGCCTGATTCAGACCGGCGCATTGTGCTCATTGTCAATGACGAGGAGGTTCGTGCCGAGGTTCCGGTGCGGCGTAACCTGGTCGATTTCCTGCGCCAGGACCTTGGCCTGACCGGCACCCACATCGGTTGCGAAGCCGGCGCCTGCGGCGCCTGCACCGTCCTGGTCGACGGCCGCCTGGCACGCGCTTGTCTGATGCTGGCCGTGCAGGCGGACCGCGCCACCATCGAGACGATCGAGGGCGCTGACGCGAGCGGACGAATCGCTGAGTTGCAGGCTGCATTTCATCGCCTGAACGCGCTTCAATGCGGCTATTGCACGCCGGCGATGCTGCTAACGGCGGCCGAACTGCTGCGCGCCAACCCTAGCCCGAGCCGAGCCGAAGTGCGGGACTGGATCTCCGGGAACTTTTGTCGCTGCACGGGCTATCAAGCGATCGTCGATGCCGTTATGGCCGTCGCGGAGGGGGAGGCTGCAACGTGAGCCAGGCTTTCAGGTATCCGATCGGCGCCGAAGTGCCGCGTGACCGTGCAAGGCGGCTGTTGGCTGGACGCGGGCGCTTTGTCGATGACATCGAGATGGCGCGGGGGCTGCACATCGCGTTCGTGCGCTCGCCCTTCGCGCATGCGCGTTTCGGTGATGTCGATGTGTCGGATGCGCGAGCGATGCCGGGTGTGGTCCGCGTCCTGGGCGCCGCCGATCTCGACGCCGTCGTTGCGCCCTGGCGGGCGACGCACAACCTGTTTCCCAGCATGCGTGCGCCGGAGCAATCGGCACTGGCGATCGATGTGGCGCGCTATCAGGGTGAACCCGTCGTGGCGATTATTGCGACGACGCGGGCGGTGGCGGAAGATGCCTGCGATGCTGTCGTCATCGACTGGGAGCCAATGCCGCAGGTCGGCGATTTCCATGAAGCGCTTGCCGCTGATGCACCGGCGCTGCATGACGCGTGGGAAGACAACATTGCCTTCGAGGCGGGCGTCGGCGAGGGCGATGCCGTTGTGGCACTCGCGGCGGCCGACCTGGTCGTCGAGCGCACCTTTCGCTTTCGTCGCCATACCGGCGTCAGTCTCGAATCGCGCGCCATCGTTGCCGACTACGATCCGACCGAACAGCGTCTCATCGTGCACCAATCGCATCAAACGCCGCATCAGCAGCAAGACCTCTATGCTCGCCTGCTGGGCTTGCCCGAGCATAAGGTTCGCGTCATTTGCCCTGACGTGGGCGGTGCGTTCGGTCTCAAGCATCACCTCTATGCCGACGAGCTCGTCGCATGCGCGGCGGCCGTGATCCTCGGACGGCCGGTGAAATTCATCGCTGACCGCCTCGAGTCTTTCCAATCCGATATCCATTGCCGCGATCATGAGGTTCATGCCCGCATGGGCTTTGCCGCGGACGGCACGATCGTCGGTCTGATTGTCGAAGACCGTTTCTCGGCCGGTGCTTACGGTCAGTATCCACGATCCAGCGTTGCAGAAGGCAATCAGATCATTCGTTTGACCGGGGCGCCCTACCGGCTGCCGGCCTACGCCGGCAACGTCAAGATGGCCTTCACCAATCGCGGCATTCTTGGCCACATCAGAGGCGTTGGACATCCGATCGCGGCGGCAGTGACCGAGGCGATGGTCGACCTCGGCGCACGACAACTCGGGCAGGACGCGATCGATCTGCGCCGGCGTAACTACCTCGCTGATGCCGACTTCCCGCTGACATCCGCCGGTGGTGTTGTCTTCGAGCGGCTGTCGCTCGGGGCGTGTCTCGACAAGGCGCTCGAGATTGTCGACGTCGATGCGTTTCGCACTGAGCAGGCCGACCTGCGCGCCGAGGGCATCCACCGTGGCATCGGGTTTTGCACGTTCGTCGAGCTGACGTCGATCGGGCCCGAGTATTATGGCAACGGTGGCCAGCATATCAGTGCGCAGGAAACCTGCATTCTGCGCATGGAGGCGTCCGGGCAGGTGCGCGCCTATGTCGGCACATCGGACCAGGGCCAGGGCATTGATACCGGCATACAACAGGTCGTCGCCGGTGTGCTCGGCGTCACCGTCGAGGACGTCGAAGTGATCAGCGGTGACAGTGTGCTCTCACCGGTCGGCGGCGGATCGTGGGGGTCGCGTGGCGCGGCGCTCGGTGGCGAAGCGGCGCTGCGTGCGTCGCGCGAGTTGCGCGGCAACCTGCTCTCGATTGCCGGATTCCTTTTGCAGAAGTCGCCGGATGAGCTGGACCTGAAAGACGGTGTCGTCGTCGACGCTGCAACAGGCGCCGCGCACATGGACACAGGCGAACTTGCCAGGATCGGCCACTTCCGCCCGCACACGCTGCCATCCGATCTGCCATCCGACCTGACCGTGACGGCGCGTTATGCCAGCCGCGACCGCATGTTCCTGCCCGGCAACGGCATCCAGGTGTCGATCGTGGAGGTCGACGTCGAGACCGGGTTCGTGCGCCTGTTGCGCCATGTCGTCGTGCATGACAGTGGCCGTATTCTCAACCCGCTGCTCGTGCGCGAACAGATCCGTGGCGGCGTCGTGCAAGGTATTGGCAGTGCGCTCTACGAGGAGCTGCGCTATGACGACGACGGTGCGCTGTTGACAGGCACGCTGTCGGATTACCTTGTGCCAATAGCAACGGAGATGCCGGATATCGAAGTGGCGCATATCGAGACGCCGACCGAAACGTCGGAGTTGGGCGCCAAGGGCGCCGGCGAAGCGGGGCTGACCGGCGCGGTCGGGGCGATCCTCAACGCCGTCAACGACGCGCTCGCGCCGCACAACGTGTTCCTGACCGACGTGCCGCTGTCGCCGCCGCGCATCCTTCAGGCGCTCGATCAGGCCGCCAACGGCTGAGGAAACATATGGCTGACCATCTAGGACTGAACCCGGCACGTATCGAGCGGCTGCGCAGCGCAGAGCGTCTGACCTACTTCGATCCCGCGCGGATCTGGGATGTGCTTGACCCGGCGCCGGATTGCACCGTGCTCGACATCGGCACCGGCGTTGGTTTCATCGCGTTGCCGTTTGCAAAGCGCTATCCGAACGCGAAGGTCTATGGGTGCGATATCCTCGATGGCATGATCGCGCTGCTCAGGGAAGATGCCGGCGCGCAAGGACTTGCCAACGTCGAAGGCATCGTGATGACGCCCAACGCCGTCGATCTGCCGGATGACGTCGCTGATATCGTGATCATGGCCCAGCTGCATCACGAACTCGACGAACCTGCCGCGCTGCTCGTCGAATGCCGGCGGCTGCTGCGGCCCGGCGGCACAGTGGCCATCATTGACTGGGCCGATGAAGATAACGGCAAGAGCCCGCCTGCCGGGCGCCGCGTTCCCGAAGCGGACCTTCGTGCCCAACTCACGGCCGGCGGCTTCACCGATCTTGAGCGCCACGACGTCTACACATTCCACACCTTCATGACGGCACGCGTGCCGACCGATGATCTATGACGCCCGGCGCACGGTGATGCGAATTTCGATGAGCATTTCCGGCCGTGCCATGTCGGCGCGGACACAGCTGCCGGCGGGTGCTTGGCCGGGCTCGAGCCACCGCGCCAAAACACCATCGACAACGGCCTTGTCGCCCATGCGTTTGAGCCAGACGTCCATCGTCAGGATATCGGCCTTGTCGGCGCCGGCTTCACTGAGGAAGCCGTCGAATGCAGCCAGGACCTGTCTGGTCTGACCGGCGATATCCTGATTGCAGTCGGCCGCCAGCGTGCATACCGTGAACCAGTCGTGATAGGCGAGCGCAAGACACATCGTCGGGCGTCCCTCGCCGCGCACCACACCATAGCGCTCGATCGCAGCTTTGTTTTCCACGAGCGACGGAGATGCGGCTGTGGCGACGATTTCGATCAACGCGTTGGGGTCGAGCGAGCCGCCGCTGACGCAGCTTCGCGACGGCGGCTGCGCGTCGCCGATCCAATTGTTCCATTCGGCCGTCATTGCCGTGAAGAACGCCATGTCGCGCAACCAGATGTGCACCGTCAACAAGGCCGAACGGTCGGTCCCATGGTCTGCGAGACGTGCATCGAGCTGCGCGAGAACATCGCGTGTCTGAGCGGCGATGTCATCGCCATGGTTGCGCGGCGCGATGCCGGAGAAGCACAACTTGTCGGTGATCATCATCGAGGACGGCTTCGTGGCGTCGGGCATGGGGCGAAACTCACATGGGGCCGGATAGGACGGGCGTTCAGGTTGTTGTCAAACAATCTTGATGCGCTTGCGCGATGATCTCGGTCAGGTCCGCACAATCCTGCTCGCTGAACGTCAGCGGCACGCGCATGTCGCAGGTCGTTGCGAGGACCTCACGTGTTCGCGGTAACTCCGGAATATCCTTCAGGTAGCGCCAGGAATCGAACCGGCTGGTGAAGGCGTGTGGTACGTCGGCACCGAACCACTTGATGTCGATCCCGCGCTCCGCGCAGTTCTTGACAAAGGCCGGGATCTTGCCGGGCCCAAGCTGGCGCGCCTGGAACTGGATGGACGAGCCGACGTACTCCTCGTGTTGCTGGCGATCCGGCAGATGGAGGCCTGCGACACCCGACAATCCCTGCGCGAGCACGGAATAGCGCGCGTTCCATCGTCGAATGTTTTCGTCGAGCAGCGGCAATTGCTGCCGGACGAGTGCCGCACGGACATTGTCCAGCCGTGCCGAACAGTTCGGACTGTCGAGGCGGGTTTGCTGGAACACCTCTTCATCTGGAATGGCGCCATGTCCGCTGTACAACATGTATGACCCGGACATCACTGTCGCACGCGAGGCGAGTTCCGCGTCGTTGGTCGTGAGCAATCCGCCTTCGCCGGAATTGATATGCTTGTAGGTCTGTGTCGAGAAGCACGCGACGTGGCCGAAGTTACCGGATCGAACGCCTTTCCAGCGCGCGCCCATGGTGTGCGCACAATCCTCGATCAGGCAAATGCCGTGCGCCTCGCACACTGCGCCGATCGCCTCCATGTCGCCGATATGGCCGCGCATGTGCGAGAGCATCAGGAATTTTGCTCCGCTCGCTTCCGCCTTGGCGCGCAGATCGGCGACGTCGATGTGCCAGTTTTCGTCGATCTCGATCAGAACCGGCTCGCCGCCGGCGGCGTGGATGGCGCCGGGCACGGGCGCGAGCGTATAGGCGTTGGCGAGCACCTTGGCGCCGGCCGTCACGCCGGCTGCCCGCATCGCGATTTGCAGCGCCTGCCCGCCGGATGTCATCGCGACGCAGTACTTTGCTTCCTGCCAGTCGGCATACGCGCGCTCCAGCAGCGCGGCTTCCGAGACCTCTCCGGCGATGACGTTGTAGCGGTGCAGGCGACCGGTCCTGAGGATTTCGCCCACCCGCTCGATCGCGGCCTCGGGAATGGCCTCTTGCTGTGTGAAGGATTTTGTGAAGCGCTTGACCATGAAAACCTCTAAACTCACGACGACGCGCTAGCTTTACGCGAAATTCTCGAAGGTTGTTAGTCATTCACGACATCGCCCAGTTCAGCCGATCGGACACGTGCGCGCGATGCGCCACCGCTATGGCGCGTCAGCCCTGGGCGAGGTGCTGATCGGTGGCTCGGCATGGCTTGATCCGTCCCGTTCTGTCGACGGTGATCTGTTTCATCATGGCCGTTCTCGCCTGGGGCACGGTGTTCTATGGGCACAGCGTCTATATGGACGCCTTGATGCGCACCCACGGCTGGTCGTCGTCGCTCATATCGAGCGCCATCCTCGTGTTCTGGATCGCCAGCCTGCCGGGCACACTTTCGGTCGGCGTTCTCGTTGACCGTTTCGGCCCGGCACTGGTCGTTGCCATTGCCGGTGCCACGATCGGCATCGGCCTGTGTGTGCTCGGCCGCGTTGCTGCGCCGTGGCAGCTCTATGTCATCTACGCGGTCATGGGCTTCGGCTACCCGGCCATGGCCGGGGCCGCGATCAGTGCGACTCTCGCACCCTGGTTCGAGCGCGGCTTCGGCGTGGCACTTGGCGTTGCGCTGACGGGCGCGAGCGTTGGCGGCGCATTGTTGCCGCCGCTGATGGTCCAGATGGTCGCGGTGCACGGCTTCGACGTGACGATGTTCATGGTCGGCAGCGCCGTTTTGGCAATTTCGCTCGCCGCCGTGATCGAGCTGACTCTGATCGGTCGGCCGAGGCAACGGAAGACGGCGCCCGGGTCGGCCGCAAAACCTTATTCGATGCGCGCCGTGGTCGGCGCCCCGCGCTTTTGGATGATCGCGATACCGGCGGCGTTCGGCCTTGGCGGCCAGGTCGGGTTTCTGGCGCACCAGGTGCCGATGCTCTCGACGCACATTGACCAGGTCACCGCGGCGTTCATGGTCACTGTGGTCGCCGTCGCCTCGGCGGTCGGGCGCTTGCTGATCGGCCTCCTCAGCCGCTACCTTTCGATCGTCGTCCTGACCGCGCTGACCTATGCGCTGCATGGTGCCGGGCTCGCCCTCCTCGCGACGGTCCATGACCTCCAAGGCATCTTTCTCGGCTGCGCGATCACGGGTTTGACCGTCGGCGCCATCGTCATGCTGCCGCCGATCATCGTGCGCCAGGTCTATGGTTCCGATGGCTTTGGCCGCACCTACGCGATGGTCAACGTCGTGATGTACATCTTCGCTGCGCTTTCTCCCTGGCTCGTCGGCCTCATCCGGGATGCGAGCGGGGACTATATCACGGCTCTGTGGCTTCTGGTTGGTTTGGAAGCCGTTGCCGCCGTGCTCATCCTCGGTGCGTCGCGACAGTTGCGGCTCTAAGATCAGTTCAAGCCGCCAAGGAACGCGGCCAGGTCGACATCGAGCTGCCGCCCGGCGGCCGCGATCAGCGCGATCGTTTCGTCGTTGAGGGGGATGCCGTCGCGGCGATGGCGTTCGGTGATCTCGGCTTCGATGCCACCGGGCAGGTACAGTGGCGCCTCCTCGGTGGCGCGCCGGCTTTCCAGATACTGCATCGCAATGCGGTCCATATGCGCCTTGAAGTCGCCGATCTCGCGAAATCCCGCAACATTTATCGCCATGTAGAACTGGCCATCGGCGCCAGCCGTCGCGCCATCGACCATGTTGCCGGATTCGGTCCCATAGCCTGCACCTGACAGAACCGACGAGAGAATGCCGACAACCATGGCAAGGCCAATGCCTTTGTGCCCGCCGATCGGTTGGATCAGCCCGTCGAGGGCGGCCTCGGCATCCGTCGTCGGCTGGCCCGCCGCATCGAACGCCCAGCCGTCGGGAATGGCATGGCCCTTTTGCGCATAGACCCGGATCTTGCCGTGGGCCGTCGCCCCGAGGGCCACATCGATCACGAACGGACGTGTTGCACCGCTTGGAAAGGCAACTGATACCGGGTTGAGCCCGACGATCTTGTCGACGCCGCCCCACGGCGCCATCGTCGGCAACGCATTGCTGCCGGCAATCCCGATCATATCATGGTCGAGCGCCTGCATCGTGTACCAGTCGAGCGCGCCGCAGTGGTTCGAGCCGCGCACCGCCGCGAAGGCGATGTTTACCGAACGTGCCCGATCGATTGCGAGCTGCATCGCGAACTGGCCGGCGATCTGGCCCATCGCATTGTCGCCATCGACGACGATCGCGCCGCCCCTATCGGAGATGACTTTCGGCCGACCGGTCGGGTTGACTCCCTCACGTGTCATCTTCGCGACGTAATCGGGCACACGCAACACGCCGTGCGAGTGAATGCCGCGCAAGTCTGCGTGGACCAGCGACCGTGCGAGGGTGGCGGCGTCTTTGTCCGACATGCCGCATGCCCCAAACAGTTGTCCGACGGCGGTCTCCAGAGCCGCCTGCCTGATCCTGCGCTCGCTTGCTTCGCCGGGATAGTGCGCCATGCCTGGGAGCCCTCAGTGGGTGCCGGCGAAGTGCTCTTCGACGACCGCCTTCACGACATCGCGCGCTTCCATGCGGGCGCGATGTTCCGCGACCCTCGGCAGCTGCTCTACGGGGTTGATCCCGTCGCGCTCCAGCCAGCGCGCTACCGTATAGAGGTAGGCATCGCTGATCGTGTAGTCTGCACCAAACACCCACGGGCCCTTGAGGTATTCTCTTTCGACGAGTTCGAACGCCTGAAAAACCGTTTCGGGAACCTTGCGCTGCATTTCCGCAATCGCTGCCGGGTCGTCCGCCCAACGCTTGCCGCGCGAGCGGTGGGCATGGTTGACGTGCACCGTCGAGCATAAGTAGCTGTTGAACTCCTGGACCTGGGCAAAGGCGAACGGATCGTTGAGCGGTGCAAGATCGGCATTGTGAAAACGCTGGGCGATGAAGGCAAGGACGGCTGGCGTCTCGGTCAGCGTTCCTTCATCGGTGACCAACGCCGGTACCCGCCCTTTCGGGTTGATCGTGAGGAAGTCGGGTTTGGTCTGTTCACCGCTCGCGAAGTCGACACGGATGGCCTCATAGGCGGCGTTGGCGTCGGCCAGGGCAATGTGGGACGCTAGCGCGCACGAGCCCGGCGAATAGTACAATTTTAGCAAAGCCAACAATTCCTTCTTTGTGTGATGCTTGCGCCGAGCGGTACGGGTAGCCTTATGCGTGCTCGACCCGGACAATCTTGGGATTGATCTCCATGTAGGTGCAGGTCCCGGCGTCCATGTCATAGGCGAGGCGCTTGGGCAGACGCTCCAGCGACAGCCCGTACATGTGGAAATGGCGCCGTGGCACGGCGCCAGGGGTTGCCACGCTGTGGATGTCATCCGGCAACATGGCGACGCTTTCGCCATCGCGCACCTGCACGGTATCGCGCAGTGCGATCGTCGCCGAGCCCGGCTCGGTGCCGCCCTCGACGCGTTCGAAGAAGCGATTTTCCTCGCAGCCATCGAGACCGGCGACAACCGCCCAGGTGCCATGATTGTGTGGGCGTACGGCGCCACCCGGCAGGGCGCAAGTGAGATACAGCGGAAAAAGCCCGTCCTGGTCTTCGCTCAGCAGATAGAGCTTGGCGGCACTGCCCGGCTCGGGGTTTGGGAAATGCGTCGTATCGAACAGGTCTTTGTGCTTGGAGAGGTGCACCAGCTCCGCCTCAATCTTGCTCAACGCTGCACGCGTAACGCCGTCCTCGCGCTCGATACGGCGCACACGCTCGACGGTTTCGGCAACGCGCCGACGGCGTTCTTCGACGACGGCCTGTTCGATGTCCGGGGTGGCGGTTTGCCGTGTGCTGGGCATGGAAGTCCTCCGGCTGGGCGACGCGGTAGCAGGCGGGTCTTTCCGGGATGCATTTTGATCGAGATCGCCGCCGCAATCGACTATAGCTGGAATGATCGAACATGAGCAAAGGCGATTAAGTCCATGACGCCACACCCCGCGGACCGAAAGGCCCCCAAAATCGCCTCGCATCGCGGCGGCGCCGATCTGTGGCCGGAGAACTCCATGACGGCGTTTCGCGAAACGGCGGTGCTGGATGTCGATCAGGTCGAATTTGACGTTCATCCCACTGTCGATGGCGAACTCGTCGTGCACCACGATCCAACGATTGACCGCATGACGGATGGAAGCGGTGCCATCTCGAAGCTCACGTTTTCGGCCTTGTCGAAATTGACGATCAAGGGTACCGCTGCGGACCGTATCCCGGCATTGAGCGATGTTCTCGATCTCTACCGGCCGACACCGATCGACCTGCGCCTTGAGATCAAGGCCGATGCCAACCGCTTTCGCTATCCGGACCTTGAGGCCGCGATCGCGGCGGTTCTTGTCCAGCACGAACTGCAGCACCGCACGACCGTCACGTCGTTCTGGATCGACACGCTGTTGAGTTTCCACGCCTGCCTGCCGGCGGTGCCGTTGATCTGGCTGGTCGATCGCTCGATCGTCCGCCAGATCGGTGATCTCGATGGTGTCTTGCGCATCGCGGCCAGGCGCGGCGTCCGCGAGATCGCACTTCATGAAAGCGATCTCGGGGAAGAGGAATGCCGCCTCGCCGACGCCGTTGGTCTCGTCCTGGGTGCCTATGCCGTCAACGATGCCATGTCGATCCAACGCATGTTCGACCTCGGCGTCACCGTCTTCACGACCAATCGGCCGGATCTCGCCCTCCAGGAACGCAGCGAGCGGGCACGGCGCTGATCCGTGCATTCATCTTGTGGCGCCCCCCTTGATACGCTGTTCGACATTCGCCCTTAGCTCCCTTGGATTCTTCACCCATGCCCAACGCGACACGCGCGCCGAACGATGCATCCGCCGCTTCCCTGTCGCACGGCATGGTCCTGATGATCCTGGCCATGCTGATGCTGCCGGGCATCGATGCGGTGGCGAAGCTCGTTTCCGGATCGATCTCCGCCGGGCAGGCGGCATGGGCGCGCTTTTTGTTTCAGGTTTTGCTGCTGGCGCCATTCGTCCTGTGGCAGGGTCAGTTGCGTTGGGGTGCACATATGTGGGCGCATGCGGCACGCGGCTTTCTGATCGCACTTGCCACGCTGCTGTTCTTCAGCGCCTTGAAGGTCATGCCGCTGGCGGATGCGATCGCGATCTTCTTCGTGCAGCCGTTTATCGTGACGCTGCTGGCGGCGCTGCTGCTTGGCGAAGCCTTTGGTTGGCGGCGCATGCTGGCGATTGCCATCGGTTTCTCTGGTGCCCTGCTGATCATCAAGCCGAGCTATGATGTGTTCGGTGCAACGGCGCTGCTGCCGATCGGCACCGCATTCTCGTTCGCGCTCTACGTCATTCTGACCCGCTGGCTCGTGCGAACCGTCTCGCCCCTGACGATGCAATTTCTGGCCGGTATCTTCGGCCTGCTGACGATGTCGATTGCCCTGGCAGTGGGCGGCGCCTATGGCATCGATGTGATTGCGCCGGTATGGCCGAGCGCAACCGAATGGCAGTTGCTCGCCCTGCTCGGCATTATTGCGACAACCGGCCATGTCCTGGTCGTCATGGCCTATGCGCGTGCCTCCGTGGCGGTGCTGGCGCCGTTCCAGTATCTCGAAATCGTCAGCGCCACGACACTCGGCTTCGTGCTGTTTGGCGACCTGCCTGATCCTTTGACCTGGGTCGGTATTGCGATCATCGTCGCCTCCGGCCTGTTCGTGTTCTATCGCGAACGTCAATTGTCAAAGCGGACATAGGTCTGCGAGAGGCTTTTTCGCCTGCCGCACGAAAGCGCTCTATCTCCGGTTGCCGCGGCGCAGGCGCATCATCTTGGCGACTGTTTGCATGAGGTCCTTGCCGCTAAACACGGGCAGCGAGCAGATCTGGTTGGCGCAGGCAAACGCGGCCGCCTGTTCCATTGCCGGGTATTGCACATCCGGGTTCAACATCGGCCCGCTGGCGGGGTCCCAACGATCGATGCGTCGATAGCCGACCGGCAGCGACAGGGCGGCCCGGTGCAATGCATCGGCCGCGCTATCACCGGCCTTGCCGACGATGGTGACGTGCGCCGGCTCGATCGCCATCTCGTCATCGGCAAGAACCGTCCCGAGCATGAACCGGCGCCGCCCGACGACTGCATCACTGGTCAGATGGCGCATCGCGTGCGCGGCGACATCACGATAGCGCTCGGCGCCGGACGTGCGATACAGCAGGTTGGCAAAGCGCGCGAGTGCGGCGTTTTCCTCGATGTTGACGAAGGGCTTCGCGAACGTCGCTGCGCGAACGGCGGGCTTCTGTACCGTGACAAAACCGGCTTCCGGGTGCTGGAACGTCTTGGTGATGAAATCAGCGGCTTCACCAGCGCGCTTCAGCCAAGTGACATCACCACTTGCCATGTAGAACGCGAGCATGGCATCGCCCATCGCCAACGTGTCCGACAGATAGGGTCCTGCTGGATCCTTTGCGCCATGTGCGAAACCGCCGGTTGCCCGTGTCCGGTGCGCGACGGTCCACTCCAGCGCTGTTTTCGCCGCCGCCCGATAGGCGGCCTCGCCCGTTGCGGCGTAAAGCGCGAGCATGCCGCGTGCGGCCCAACCGTTCTCGCGCGCGTAAATATTGGTGTCGATCGGCGGCGCCTTGCCAAGCTTGAGACGCGCCGCGTTGTCGAGCTTGTAGAACGCCTCACCGAGGAGATCGTGATCCACATCCGCATCCTGGCTGGTGTAGAACGCGCCTTCGGGGCTGCGCAGGCGTTGCATCAGATAACGGCCGACACGTCGCGCCGCATCGAGATAGCGCTGCTCGCCAAACTGTCGGTAGGCCTGCGTATAGAGGCGGATCGCGTTGACCTGCGATGCCATGATCTTTTCGTAATGAGGTGCTGACCAATCGCGCTCGTGCGAATACTGATAGATGCCGCCCCAGACGGGATCGATCAGCGCCAGCGCGGCATCGAGCGTGCGGCGCACCTTCGATGTCATCTCCGCACTGCCGTCGCGCGCCTGCTTCAGCGCGTATTCGACGACTTCGGGCTGCAGAAACTTCAGCCGCCGGCCCCAACCGTCATGCGCCTTGTCGTAGGTATCATCGAGCAGCCCGACGAGGCGCTCGCGTTGCTGCGTGCCGAGCAACGATTTGCCGGCCTTGGCGCTGGGCTCAGGCGGCAGCTGCGGCACGCGATCGGGATGCGCCAGGATCGTATAGAGTATGTGATACATGCGGCTCGGGCGCTGAAAGCCCTGCAGCTTCGTCACTTCCTTGCCGTTGGGATCGAAGATGATCGTCGCCGGCCAGCCCCAGTCGCCGTAGCGTGACGCGAGATCGGGGTTGGCATCCTGGTCGACCTTGGTTGCGAGATAGCCGGTATCGATGATGCGCCGGATCTCCGGGTGCGCGTAGGTGCGCTTCTCCATGAAATGGCACCAATGGCACCAGCGCGCATTGAGATCGAGAATGATGTAGCGCTTGGTTTGTTTGGCGTCTCGAAACAGCTTGTCGTTCCAGGGACGCCATGTGATCGGCGGCGGGGCCTGTTGCTGTGCATTGGCCGACTGTTCGGTTGCCAGGCTCGGCACAGCCGCGGCAGCGAACACGGCGCCTGCCAGAATTCCAAGGAGCGGTTGGTTTCGAAGTGCGCGCAACATCGATGTCTCTCCCGGTGCCTGAGTGGCAATGACAGTTGCCGTCGGCACCGAGCGATGCAAATCAATCCGGGTGACTGTTCCGTGATCAGCGCAATAGTCTGCGCAGCGCCGCATTCATGATGATGATCGGCGGAATGCCGGCGACAACGATCAGCAGTGCCGGCAGGGCGGCTTCCTCGAGGAGCTCATCCTTGGCGAACTGGTAGACGTAGGTCGCCAACGTCTCGAAATTGAACGGACGAAGCAGAAGGGTCATGGGCAGTTCCTTCATCACGTCGACGAAGACCAGCAGGCCGCCGGCGATGAAGGATTTCTGGATGAGTGGCAGGATCACCATGCGCACTGTCCCACCGAATGTCGTCCCGAGTGTTCGGCTGGCGTGGATGAGGTTTGGCGGCAGGCGTTCCAGTCCGGATGTCATGGCGCCATAGCCGATCGCCTGGAAGCGGACGACGCATGCGATGACAACAAGACCGATGCTGCCGCTCAGCCAGCCCGTGTGGGTGATCCCGAACGCCGCCTGGTAGATCGCCGCAATGGCATTGTCGAGCGCGCCCCCTGCCGTGACGACGCCGATCGCGAGGATCGTGCCCGGAAAGGCGTAACCGATCGATGCGAACGCTGTCGCGCGCTGCATCGCCGGTCCCGCCTGGTAGGTTGCGGTCAGGGCCATGAACGTTGCAATCGACATGACAAGGAACGCGGCGCTGAGCGCGATGGTGACCGAATTGAACGCGGCACTGACAACGGCTTCGCTGAATCCGACGGAATGACCGCTGATCACAAAATTGAGAAGCACGCCGACCGGCAAGACGAAGCCGACAAAGATCGGCACGAGGCAAACGGCCAGACAGGCGACGGCGCCCCAGCCGTTGGTGCGCTCCGGCGGCAACGGAACGGAACGCTTGCTGGTGTTCGTATAGCGCCGGTTGGCGCGGGCCACTCGTTCGATCACGAGCAGCGTAATGATGAACAAGAAGGCAATAATCGCGATTTCGGCGGCGGCGGGCAGGCTGTTCATGCCTAGCCAGACGTTGAAGATGCCAAGCGTCAAGGTCTCGATCGCGAAATACTCGACGGTGCCGAAGTCCGACAGTGTTTCCATCAGCACCAGGGCGAGACCGGCGACGATCGCGGGCCGGGCGAGGGGCAGGCCGACCGCCCAGAAAATGTTGCGCCCCGAGGCTTTCGCCGTCTCGAACAGGGACCCGGGCGTCAGCAGGAATGCGGTGCGCGCCATCATGTAGACGTACGGGTAGAGCACTGCGCCGATCACGAGCATGGCGCCGCCCATCGAGCGGATTTCCGGGAACCAGTAGTCGCGAGCGCTTTGCCACCCGAACAGGTCGCGCAATGCACCCTGCACGGGGCCCGCGTACTCGAGGAAGTCGGTGTAGGTATAGGCGACCAGATAGGCCGGTATCGCGGCTGGCAGCAACAGCATCCACTCGACGTAGGGACGTCCCGGGAACTCATAGATCGTGACCACCCAGGCGCTGCTGATCCCGAACGTCAAGGTGACAAGACCAACGCCAATCATCAGGACCAGCGAGTTGGCGATATATCTCGGCAGCACCGTCTCGAACAAATGCGCCCACAGCCCGCCGCTGTCACCGGTCGCTGCAATGAAGACCGCGACGATCGGCGCAATGAGCATCGCGACTATGCAGATCGTCGCGATGGTCCATGGGTTCAGCTGCGCCAGAAACTTGGCCGGCGCGAAAGCGGCGTTGCGCGCCAGAGCGGGATCGTCCGTGGAATTTACCATCCAACCCTATCGATGAGTTTCTGCGCCTCAGGTGCGAGTTCGGCTATGCGCGCGATCGGCATCTGGTCTTCCTTGAAGGTACCCCACGACTGCAACTCATCAGAAATGGCAACCTTTGGATTGACGGGATACTCGAAGTTGATTTTGCCGTACAGGTCCTGTGCCTCTTTCGATGTCAGGAATTCGAGGAAGCGCACGGCCTCGGCCTTGTGCCTGGAATGTTTGGCAACGCCGCCGCCGGAGATGTTCACGTGGGTGCCGCGATCATCCTGATTGGGGAAGATCAGACGAACGGCGTCCGCCCATTCCTGTTGCGCCTTCTTGTCAGAATGCCTGAGCTTGCCGAAGTAATAGTTGTTGATGATGGCGATGTCGCAAACGCCCTCGAAGATCGCTTTGACCTGTGCCCGGTCGTTGCCCTGCGGGCGCCGCGCCAGGTTCTTGATCACACCTTCCGCCCAGGCCATCGCCGCGTCGCCGCCATTGGCGTGCATGACCGATGCGATGAGTGCACGATTGTAGACGTGGCTGCCTGGACGGGAACACACGCGGCCACGCCATTTGGCATCGGCGAGGTCCTCATAGCGCTTGAGATCGGACATGTCGCTGGCGCGTTTCGAGACGGCCAGGACGCGCGCCCGTTTCGAGAAGGCAAACCAGCGGTTGTTCGGGTCGCGCAAGTGCGCGGGGATGTTCTTGCGCAGGATATCCGACGCGGCAACGGCGAGCAGGTCTTTTTCTGCGTAAACCGACAGCCGCGCGATGTCGACGGTCAGGATCACGTCGGCCGGCGACCTGGCCCCCTCCGCCTGGAGACGTTGCGCGAGGCCCTTCGATGCGTAGACGACGTTGATTTTCGTGCCGGTCTTCTTGGTATAGGCGTCCAGGAACGGTTTGATCAGGAACGGTTGGCGATGCGAATAGATGTTCAGTTCTTCGGCTTGCGCGGGCGCAGCCGTCAATGCTGCTAGCGTGAGTGCTGCGGCGCCGACCAACGGCAAGCAGCGGGGAATGAGGAATGACGGCGTTGTTCGCATTTTGAGTTGGCCTTCGCTTAGACAATGCGGCACGGGTTCAAGTCACATCGCCGATAGGTTGGGGATCAAAGCTGGTGGGAGACATCTATCAGTGTGCGCCACCCTGATCGACAGGGCCAGCTCGCGCGTTGTTTCGATTGAGTAGGTCTCACGATTGCTTGACTGTGATCCTCCTTGTGCCCGACAGGACTGGTTGCGTCAACAAAAAACTTATTAAAAACAAAAGGTTAGAATTATTCTAAGAGTCGTTCTAAGAGTAGCTCTGAATTTGTCGGAGGCTAGCGCTGGCCAGCATGCCCGACTTTGTCCTGGATCAACGCACGGATACCCTTGGCCTGCCTCTTCCCTCGCGGTCGAGAACCGGGAATCGTGTCTCCACCATCACGCGCTGCGGATTGTCCGAGGCGCAGCTGCAACCTTCCACACGACAGAGGCACCGGCACCAGATCATGGCAGACGAAAAAACGATGACCTTCCCGGTCGAAGCAACCCACATCATGATGTTTCGACGTTCTATCGGCGACTACGCGGTGCCGGATACCGGAGTGGAAGATGCCGCCGCTCCGCCAACGTTCCCACGCGCCGTGGCCCAGTTCGACCCTGACTATTTTTTACGCCTGAAGCCCGGCGAAGCGTGGTTCGGATCGGGCAAGAATCCCAGCGGCGTGGATGGCAAGCCGCCATCATCCGGCGGCCTGCATGCCGAGCAACATTTCGAGTTCGAGCGCGCCATCCGGCCGGGCGATGTGCTGACGGTGACCGAAAAGCAAGGCAAATCCTGGGAAAAAGAGAGCAAGCGCGCTGGCAAGCTCGTGTTTCAAGAGCGGATCCACGAATACCGCTGCGCGGCAGGCGAACTCGTTTGCACGTCGCGCAGCGTCAGCGTCAAAACTGAACGTCCCGTCGATCAGGGCTAGGAGAGAAATCATGGTGATGAAAACAACTGAGATCGCGGTCGGTGATACGTTCGAGGACGTCCTGGTCGAGGATTTGACGCGCACGCAGCTGGTCATGTACGCCGGCACATCCGGTGACTACAATCCGCTTCATACGGATGACCCATATTGCCGGGAGGCGGCCGGCTACCCTGGTGTTTTTGCGCACGGCATGCTGACGATGGGCATGACAGGCAGGATGGTGACAGACCGTTTCGGCGCCGAAAACGTCAAGAAGTTCGGTGTCCGCTTCACCAACCAGGTCTGGCCCGGCGACGATCTCAAGGGCACCGCTGTCGTCGATGCGATCCGCGAAGAGGGCGGTGAGACCCTGGTCGACCTCACGGTCACGACGACCAATCAAAACGGTGATGTCGTCGTCAAGGGGTATGCGACGGCACGTGCCGACAGCGCTTAGCTCGATAGGACGGAGAACTGCCGCATGAAGGTTTGCCGTGTCTGAAACAAAGATAACTGTCGCTGTTGGGATCAACGACCGCACGTTGCCGCTGCTTGCCGGGCTTGTTGCGATTGATGATGCCGCAGCGACGTTTGTCACGGCACCACTCGAAGAGATTTTTGCGCGTGGATTCGACGAACAGGCGTTCGACGTCACGGAGCTTTCGTTCAGCAACTATCTCTATCTGATCGCAACCGGCGATAGCCCTTATGTTGGTCTGCCGATTTTTCCGTCACGCTCGTTTCGTCATTCAGCGATTTACGTGCGCACGGATCGCGGCATCACAGGACCGCGCGATCTGGCGGGGCGTCTCGTCGGCGTCCGCGAATATTCGATGACGGCGGCGCTCGTCGCCCGCGGTGTCCTCGACGACGACTTCGGCGTGCGCGCTCAGGACATCCGGTGGTGCTACGGGCGGGCCGACGCCAAAGACAGCCAACCGATCGCGCGCATGATGCCGCGCGATGTCGAACTCGAAGTGATCGATGCAGATCGGACGCTCTCGGACATGCTCGCGGCCGGCGACATCGATGCGATGATCGCCTACAAGCCGCCGCCGGTGTTTCTCGAGGGACATGCGCAGGTGGGCCGGCTGTTCGAAGACTACCCGGCCATCGAGCGCGACTATGCACGCCGCAGCGGTATTTTCCCGATCATGCATTTGATCGGCATTCGTCGCGAACTTGCCCGACAGAGACCGGAACTTGCGGTGAATATCTGTCGGGGCTTCGACGCTGCCCGGCGATATGCCTTTGATCGACTGGCAGAGAGCCAGGCACTGTTCACCATGCTGCCGTGGGGGGCGCAGCAGGCGGCGGATGCCGTGAGCGCATTGGGTGACGATTTCTGGGCGTATGGCCTGCCGCCCAACCGGCCGGCAATTGAGGCACTGTGCCGCTATTCGTTTGCGCAAGGTATCTCACCGCGCGAAGTTGTGCCTGAAGAACTGTTTGCCCACGAAACGCTCGATTGGCGATCGTGAGCGGAGACGATATCGCCGTCGCACCGACAAGCCGCACGGCAGCAAAGCGGAACGCATGTTGAACCCAATCTTGCATGCCGCGGCGCGCTACGGCCGGTTCATTCTGGTGCTCGGCCTGCTGGCCGGCGCTTTCCTGCCTGCGCTCGCGGCGACCATGAAACCATGGCTGCCTCAACTGGTCGCGGCATTATTGGTACTGGCGGCCTTGCGCATCGGTCCACGTCAGGTGCTCGGCGGGCTGGCGGATATGAAGGCCAGCGTGTTTCTGGTGCTGGTCTTTCAGGTTGCAATGCCGCTCGCGATGTTCGGCGTTGCCCGGATACTCGGATTTGGCGATGTACTGACTGCGGCAGTCGTTCTGATGGCCGCGGCGGCGCCGCTACTGGGCGCATCCAACCTGACGATTCTGACCGGCAATGACCCGGCATCGGCATTGCGTTTGCTGATCGTGGGGCTTGCGCTGCTTCCGTTGACGATTGTTCCGACGTTACTGGTATTGCCGACGGTCGGTGGCATCGACGTGATTGCGCTGGCGTCAGCGCGCCTGCTCGCCCTGGTGATCGGTGCTGCCGGCTTAGGGTTTGTCATTCGCCATTTCTTGCTTCGTGACCTTTCCGAGAACGGTGCACAGGTGCTCGACGGCGTGTCGGCGATCGCCATGGCCATTGTCGTCATTGGACTAATGGCTGCCATTGGCCCGGCACTCAGGGATGAACCCATGGCCGTGGTCAAAATGCTTGGCGTGGTGTTTGCCTGCAATTTCGGACTACAAGTGATGACATTCGCCGCTGCCAGCGCTGCGGGAGCAGACAATAATCGCGTCGCCTATGCGATTGTCTCCGGCAATCGCAATATGGCATTCTTTCTTGCCGCATTGCCGGCATCGGTGATGGAACCGCTGCTCTTGTTCATCGGGTGCTACCAAATCCCCATGTACTTGACGCCCTTGATACTTGGGCGGATCTATCGTCGAACGACGGCGGCATGAACGGAGCAAGTGAAGCCCATGCCGCACAAGGCACAACATCTGTTCGGTGCCGTGGCGTTGGTGACCGCTGTCTTCATATTCACCGGCGGCTTCGTGTCGGCCCGCATGTACTACGATGTTGGCGGTACGCCGCCCGACGTCGTTGCCTTGAGATACGGCGTCGCCGCGGTTGTCACGCTGCCGATGTTCATCGTGAGCTTTGGCAGGCTGGCGCTTGAACCGGGCTGGCCGCGCAGCATCGGGCTTGCACTGCTTGGCGGCGCGCCGTTCGGGCTGTGTGTGCTGACCGGTGTGGCCGGTGCGCCGGTCACGCATGGCGCCGGGATCGTGCCCGCATTGGCGCTGATCCAGGGCACGTTGCTGTCCTACTGGCTCTTGCGCGAGCCGCTGCCGTGGACGCGCCTCGTCGGACTTGCCATTGCCCTTGTCGGCCTGGCCGTCCTGGTCTGGCCCGAACTGCAAACCGGGGCTGCGACCTGGTGGGGCGAACTCAGCTACATTGGCGCCGGTATCCTCTGGGGCAGCTTCACCGTCGCGCTCAGGGCATGGCGGATCAAGCCGCTGCAGGGGGCCATGCTCGCCGCCATCTTTTCACTGCCCTATATCGCCGCCTACATGGCCTTCCTGGCACCGCGCATTCCAGAAGTTGCGTTGCTGCAAACCGTTGGACATGGCGTCTATCAGGGGATCGTGTTCAACGTTCTCGCGATGATGCTCTATGGCTGGGGCATTGGCCGCCTTGGTGCCGTCGCCGCGGTCGCGACGATGCCGCTGATGCCGGTTTTCGGCGCGCTCATGGAGTGGTTCATTCTCGGGCGGGTGCCATTGGCAACAGTCTGGTTGGCGATCGCGCTGATCACGCTTGGCGTCGCCATTACGATCCTGGCGGTGCGTCCGACCCCGGCAGCGAAGACTGAAGCCGGAGAACGCTGAGCTAATTCTCGCTCGCCTTCTTGTCAGCCTGCTCGTCTTCTTCGTCTTGTCCCCACAGTCGTGGGAACGGCTTCTCCAACGCCTGCTCGAGCAGCTCGAGATGATCCTGGCCATAAAACATGTCGCCTTCGACAAAATACGTTGGTGATCCAAACACGGAACGCTCGATTGCCTCGGCGGTGTTTTTCGCGTGGATGTCCTGGACTTTCGTCGACAAGGCCGAGCCGAGCAGCCGCGCCGGCCGGAAACCGGCTTCCGTGACGATCTTCGACAGGTCATCTTCGTTGTCGAGGTCGGCATCATCGCGCCAGTGCGCGCGCAGCATCGCGTGGGACAGATCATCAATGTCGTGGCCGGCCTCGATCGCGGCGATCAGGACCCCGTTGGCGCGTGCCAGGTCGTTATCGTGATGGGTTGGGATCCCGCGCATGATCGGCGCGCCGCGATAGGCCGCCCAGCGTTCGATCTCCCGTCCCGAAAAATACTCACGGCGTTGCGGCGTCAGACTGTTGGTCGCGCCGCCCATGGCGGCCAATAACTGGCGCAATTCAATCGGCCGATGGATGATGCGCGCGTTTGCCCGCGACGCGATCCGGGAAAGCAGGGAGGCGCCGATATAGGCGTAAGCGGAATGCGCAGAATAGAAATACTCGATGTCAGGCATTGCGCCTCTCCTGTCTCGGCGACCGGTTCAAACTACCAAAGAGCATCCTCGCTGACGGTCGAGACGTGTGCCGCGATGACCTTCCATCCGACATCGGGGAAACGCACCCAGGTCTGACTTTGGCGACCGATCTGGTCGCGGTCTCTGACCTTGAACTCGAGGTTGACGGTGGCGATGTCACGGCCGACCGTTAGGATCTCGAGACGGATTCTGCGCTCCTTGATGCCCGGGCCCGGTGGCCGCGCAACCCGATGCGCGTGGATTTCGTCAAAGCCATATCCGTTTTCGTGCAACGCATAGCGGATTGTGTGCGGACTTTCCCAAAACGTTGCATCGAGTACGTCAACATCCTTGTCGATCAAGGCTTGCTCATAGCGTTCGAAAAGGTTGCGCACCTCTTCGACGATTTCAGGGCGGTTTGGTGTCGTATCAAGGGTTGTCATTGATCAGGCCTCCAATGCCTGTGCGAGCGCGACAAGGGCCATGTCGTGATCACGTGCACCGACGATTGACAAGCCGACGGGGGCGCCGTCGACCTCGCCTGCCGGAATGCTGAGCTGCGGATGACCGGTCAGGCCGCCATGCGCGGCAAGGCACGTGATCCGGTCGCGGAGAAAGTCCAATTCGCGCATCGGGCGGTTCTTCAACGGTGCCGGAGCGGGCGTTGTTGGCATGCACAGGACGGTGCCGGGCGGGATGAGCTGGCGAAGACGCGCACGTGCCTCTTCACGCATGAGGCCGGCCCAGTTGCGTTCCGTATCGGTGATCATGGACGCGTTTGCAAGGTTGCGCGCGACCTGGAAGGCAAGGCGTGGGTTATCGCGTTCGACCCAATCCTTGAACGTCGCCCACGCCTCTGATGGCTGCAGGACACGCTGAGCCCGCGCCCATACGGACAGGCCTTGTGGTGCCAGCAGGTCCTCGCGCGTTTCGCCGACGACGTGCGCCAAGCGCTCGACCATTGTCTGCAGTGCCTCACGCACGGCCTCATCGGCAAAGCCGAAGGCATCGGTCGCGATGATCACCTTGGTCGGCAGCGCGTCGGGCACGTCTTCGTCGAACATTACGCTCGCGACTCGCGCAAACGTTTGCGCGTCGCGGGTAAACCAGCCCGTGGTATCGGACGACGGCGCTTGCGGCAGCATGCCGGTGAGCGGCAGGCGGCCATGGGTCGGGCGCAAGCCGTAAACGCCGCAGAAGCTCGCGGGCACGCGCACCGATCCGCCGGTGTCTGTACCAAGTGCCGTATCGCAGAAGCCTTGTGCCACCGCCGACACCGACCCGGACGAGGATCCGCCGGGTACGCGATCGGGCGCCTTCGGATTGAGCGGCGTGCCATCGAACGCGTTCTCGCCAAGAATGCCGAGAGAGATTTCGTCTGTGATGGTTTTGCCGACGAGCGTCGCGCCGGCGTCAAGCAGCTTCTGCACCGCCCAGGCGTTTTCATCTGGAATTGGATGGACGCGAGCCCAGTCGTGATTGCCCGCACCGGTCGGATGACCGGCAATGTCGAACAGGTCTTTGGCAACGAACGTGAGGCCCTTGAGCCTGCCATCTGGCGCGCCTTCGATCCGAATTTCACTGCCGGGAACGAGGAATTCGTTGGAGTGCGCCATAAGTGGTTCCTGTCGCGTGTGCGCGTGTCCCGGCAACTATTACAGGCAACTTTGCCGTCTTGCATCTGCGGATTTCGTCCAATTGCCAGGACCTGGCGGACGTGTCCGGACTTTCTGGCGATGGACGGCTGCGATCGGCAGCACTATTTTGCCGGTACCGCCGCCATCCGATAACGCCGGAGACGACTTTGACCGACCAACCGCTGTTTACATTCGCGATCATCACCGACACGCACATCCGTCCGGCCGAGCTTGATGAGTCATCGCCGTTTCCCGTCAATCGCCTGTCCAACGATCGGGCCCGCTATGCGATTGCGGCCATCAAGCAGCACGATCCGGCCTTCGTGCTGCATCTCGGCGACATGGTGCATCCGCTGCCGCACCTGCCGACCTACGGCCAGGCCTGCGAGGAGGCGCACGACATCTTTGCACCGCTGCGCTCGATCATGCACTTCATGCCGGGCAACCACGACATCGGCGACAAGCCCAACCCGGATGCACCGGCCGGGCCCGCAGATGCCGAAACGATCGGCCAGTACGAAGCACAGTTCGGCGCCAGCTATCACAGTTTCGAGCACGGCGACTGCGTCGTCGTCATGATCAACTCGTCGCTGGTCAATTCCGGCACGTCGATGGAGGCTGAGCAAAAGGCGTGGCTCGACGAAACGCTTACGAAGTCAAAGGGTCGGCGGGTGTTTTTGTGCTCGCACTATCCACCGTTCATCTATGCGGGCGACGAACAGAGCCACTACGACAATTTCGCCGAGCCGGGCCGATCCTGGTTCCTGGACCTGGTCAGAGCGCACAACATCGAGGCTGTCTTCTCCGGCCACGTGCACCAGTTCTTCTATAACCGCATCAACGACAGCCGCCTCTATTGCTTCCTGCCGACGAGTTTCGTGCGCCAGGACTATTCGGAGATGTACGCGATCGAGCCGCCCAAGGAGTATGGCCGCAACGACACCGGCAAGTTCGGCTACGCCCTGGTCGATGTCTTTGCCAAAGGGCACCGAATTCGCATCGTGCCGACCGACGGCAGCGAATTGCAGAAGGGGCAATCGCTTCCTGCCGGCGGGTCGCCGTGGCAGATGCATCCGGCAACACCGCTGACGGTGCCACTGCGACACGCCTGGGCGACGCCGATCGACCTGCCTTACAACGGCCCAATGGAAGAGTTCGCGCGCAAGCGCACGCGCAACGACTACACCCTGATGCGCCTGCAGCAAATGGGCCT
>JBPCVZ010000326.1:0-26836 GCA_051010015.1 Hyphomicrobiaceae bacterium | reverse complement strand
TCAACAACGACCAGGAAATCTATGGTCTTTCCTGGTCGGCATCGCTCAGCCGACGAGCTTTGCTATATCGGGAATGGCGCGTTGGGTCTCAGGGTTGGCCGCGAGAACCTGCTCGAGGGCGTGCGCGATCTCGATTACCATTGCGTCAGACCCGTGCGGACCGGCGACCTGGATGCCAAATGGCATGCCTTTGTGGTCGACGCCGCAGGGGAGCGCAACGACGGCCGGCAATGCCACGGTCAACGCGTAGGCCAGGGCAAGCCAACGCATGTAGGTCGGCATCTGTTCACCGTTGATCTCGGAGACCGCGAGTTGTTCGTGCGGGAACGGTGAAACCGCGGCGGTCGGGCAGATCAGGATGTCGAAGTCGTCAAAGAACTCCATATAGCGCCGATAAATACCGGCTTGCTCACCTTGCGCCCAGGCGACGTCCTTGGCCGTGAATTTGAGGCCGCGCTCGGTATTGTCGATCACGTTCGGTCCAAGCTTGTCGCGGTGGTTTTCGAGACGTTCCATGTTGGCCGTGGCGAAATTGATACCGCGTTGGATCTCGAACACATCGTGCACGCGGCCAAAATCTGCCGTCGCTTCGGTGGCGGTCGCGAAGACGTGCGAGAAGGTTTTGAGACGCTCACGGAATACTTTGCGGATATCGTTGTCGACGGGCGCGCAACCGAGGTCTTCAGAGTAGGCGATATTGAGGCCGGCGAGATCGATCCCTGACAAAACCTCCGGGATGCGCATGACGTCGTCGCTTGAAAACGGGTCGCGCTTGTCGAGGTCGATCTGTGCCTTGAGCAGAAGGTGTGCGTCCTCCACGGTGCGTCCCATCGGCCCGTTCACGGAAAACGGGCTCAGCAGTGCGGCGCGGTCCGGGCCTGGCACGACACCCGGTGACGGGCGAATGCCGACGATCCCGCAAAATGCCGACGGTGTCCTGAGGCTGCCGCCGTAGTCTGAGCCCGTTGCGACGGGTACCTGGCCCAATGCCAGCGCAACTGCCGATCCGCCCGACGATCCGGCACAGCTCAGTTCCGGATTGAACGGATTGCCCGTCGCGCCGTAGACGCGGTTTTTGGTGTTGGCACCGGCGCCGAATTCGGGGGTATTGGTCTTGCCGAGAACGATTGCGCCCTCGTTGCGCAAGTTCGCAACCGTGTCCTCGTCCTCCTCGGGAACAAGGTCTTGGTAGATCAAGGAGCCGTATGTCGTTCGAAGGCCGGCGGTAGCCTGCAGGTCTTTGACGCCTAGCGGCAGGCCGTGCAGCAGGCCCAAGGGTTCGCCGTGCATCACGGTCTGTTCGGCGTTGCGTGCGGTGTCGAGGGCGCCCTCTTCATCCATGGCAACCATGGCGTTAACGGCCGGATTGGTCTTCGCAATGCGGTCAAGGCAGCTCTTCATCAGCTCAACCGGTGACAATGCCTTGGCGGCAATCAGGCGGCGCGCTTCAACGGCTGACAGATCACAGGGTTCGCTCATGGTCGTGGACTCCGGATGTCATTGATAGCCGTATTGAAATCAGGATCGGCAGGCGGCGACAAGCGCTTCGGCCCGGGCCTTAACGTCGCTGGCCGCGCGGCCCGGCGCATAGAGCGACGTACCGATACCGAATCCGCTCGCGCCGGCTGTGAGATATTCCGGGATGTTATCAACGGAAACGCCACCGACAGGCATCAGCTTGATCGCTTCTGGGAATACCGCACGCCATGCCTTCACGATTTTGGGCGGCATGGCTTCGCCGGGAAACATTTTTAGGCCATCGGCACCGTTGGTCAGAGCCGAGAACCCCTCGGTCGGTGTGGCAACGCCCGGCAGGCAGATCAGTCCTTCTGCCTTGGCTTCATCGATGATCTCGGCGTCCGAATGCGGCATGACAATCAATTCGCCGCCGGCATCACGGACTTCGATGACGTCGTCCGGTGTCATCACAGTTCCGGCGCCAATCAGCGCATTGCCGCCGAACTGGCTCGCAAGTTTCTCGATGGATTTGAGCGGCTCCGGTGAATTGAGCGGCACTTCGATGGCACGGATTCCCGCTTCATATAGCGCGTCACCAATTGCCAGCGCCTCACCCTGTGTGATGCCGCGTAGGATCGCGATGAGCGGGCAAGCGCTCAATGCATCGTCAAGTGTCGACATGTCGTTACCCCACTGCGTCACCAGGAAACGTTATTGGTTTATGCCACAATCCCTGCCAGTCGTGCGATCGCCAAATGTGCTGCAGGCACCGGATTGGTGATTGCCGGCTCGACCGAGCCGCCAAGCTGCGATGCCGCTTGTGAATAGCGTTGCATCAGAGCGTCATCTCCGATGACATGGACGACGAACGGATGTTCGGTTTGGGTCCCAGGGACAGCGGCATAGTGCCGGGTTGCGCTAAGGATTTCGGCGCCGATCAGCAATCCGGAAAGATAACTGCGCACCGCCGCTTCCGCCAATTCACCGTGAAGGACGCGCGATCGCGCGGTAAAGGCCATGTTGAGCAGGTCTCCAGGCGCCGCATGAATTCCGGCACGCTCGGCCGTCTTTACGCCAAACGTGAAGCCCTCTTGGTCGTCACTGTCGCTCTCAGCGAAATGTCCCAGAATTGTCGAACTTAGAAGTGCAGCGTAGACCTCGCCGGTCATGTAGGTGCGGAACCGGCTTATCGTGCCTGCCTCGACGTGAACCCATTTGGAATGCGTGCCGGGGAGCACAAAGATACCGTCCGAAACCCCGGCGCCGAGCATGGCACCAAACACCTGTGTCTCCTCGCCGCGCATGACGTCGGGCAGCGCACTTGCAGCCACGTCTTCCGCGATGTCCATGCCAGGCACGATGCGCACGTCGCAGTGGGGGAGAGACTGTCTGGTCGTCGCGACAGGCTGTAGGCTTTGCGCGAGATCCTGCGGTGACGCCGGGCACCTCAGGTAGGTGGCCTCCTGCCAGCCCTGCCGGCTACCAATCATGCCGGACATCAAGACGGGCACGATTGCGCCGTCCGGAAAGCGCGGCAGGAAGCGCTCGATCTGTTCGTGCAAAATCTGATCGAATGGCAGACCGCCCGTCTTCAAGATGCCGCGCTCGGCCTTTGCCTGCTTGAGGATCGCGCCGTTTTCGTCCACGAGCATGCATCGAAGACTGGTCGTGCCCCAGTCAACCGATATCAAGTACGGTTGCGCGGTGTCGCTCACAGGCGGATGACCTTGCCAGGGTTCATGATGTTGTCCGGATCAAGTGCCTTCTTGACCGTGCGCATCATTTCCACTTCGACCGGCGATTTGTAGTGCATGTTCTCGTCGAGGCGCAGGCGGCCAACGCCGTGCTCGGCGCTGATCGAGCCGTCGTGACGCATGACCAGGTCGTGGATGATGCGGTTGACCTTGGCACGCTCGCCAGCGAATTCCTGCCGCGTCCAGCCTTCCGGTGCCACCGGGTTATAGTGCATGTTGCCGTCGCCGACATGGCCGAAGGTGACGATATTGATGCCCGGATAGGCCGTTTCAAGCGCCGCCGAGGCTTCGGCGAGAAAGGTCGGGATTTTCGATACGGGCACCGAAACGTCATGCTTGATGCTGGGACCGGCGCGTTTCTGGGCTTCGGCCATCTCTTCACGCATGTACCAGAATTTCTGAGCCTGCGCGCCCGAGGTGGCGATCGCCGCGTCCTCGATCATGCCCCGTTCGGCGGCCTCGCCAAGTGCATCGGTGAAAGGTTCGCCAAGCGATCCCGGGGCACCCTGTCCGGAAATCTCCGTCAGCACGTACCAAGGATAACGTTGCGCGACGGGGTCCTCGGTATTGGGGATATGCTCGAGAACGAGATCGACGACGGAACGCTGCAGCAACTCGAAGCCCGAGACCTGTTCGCCAAGCCTCGATTTCATGAAGCCTAGCAGTTCGACGGCCTGGTCAGGGCTTCGCAGGGCGACCCATGCGGTCTCGGTCGCGCTCGGCAGCGGAAAGAGTCGCAGCACAGCGGCTGTTACAATTCCAAGCGTGCCCTCGGCCCCGATGAACAAGTGCTTGAGGTCGTACCCGGTATTGTCTTTGCGCAGGCTTCTCAGGCCGTTCCAGATGTCGCCGTTCGGCAGAACGACCTCGATGCCAAGCACCAATGCGCGGGTATTGCCGTAGCGCAGCACCTGTGTGCCGCCCGCATTGGTCGAAATGTTGCCGCCAATATGGCAAGAACCCTCGGCACCGAGCGACAATGGAAACAGGCGATCATGTTCGGCGGCAATACGCTGGATCTCTTGCAGCACGACACCTGGCTCCACCGTGAGCGTGTCATTCGAGGTATCAATGTCGCGGACACGGTTCATGCGGCTCGTCGAGATGATGACTTCGCTCATATCGGCGTGCGGCTGGCTGGCGCCGGTCAGGCCCGTGTTACCGCCCTGCGGCACGATCGGGGTCTTGGTTTCAGCGCAGATCCTGACCAAGGCGGCGACGTCTTCGGTTGTCTTCGGGCGCAAAAGCAATGGCACCGCGCCAACCCAGTCGTCGCGCCAGCTCTTGCAGTAGCCTTCGAGGTCCTTGGGATCGTCGATGTAGCCGCCGGGTCCGGCTGCTGCCTTGAGGCGCTCGATGACGGACTCTTCAATCGGAGCAGCAGCGCGCAGTGGGCTCGACATGACAGATTTCCTCGCGACTTTTCGATGGCGTCGGCGGTGTGGTATGGGGGCCGTCGAAACGCTATCTGGATATATCAGGGGGCCGGTTAAGCCAATGGGTGAGGAGATCGATTTCGATAAAGAGTTAGCCGAAACCAGGCGCCGGTCCGGCTTCCGATCACTCATTGGATACAAGACGGTCGAATGGCGCGAAGGCTACGGCGAAATCCTGTTGCGGCTGGAACCAAAGCACATGAACACGCGCATGATTCCGCACGGCGGCCTGTACATGACGGTGATCGACTCGGCGATGGGGCACGCCGCCACCTACTGCACGGTGCCCGGCAACGCGCGCAGCTGCGTGACGACATCGCTGCAGACCCATTTTCTCGCGGCCGCGCGCGGCGGCTATCTGCGCGTCTGTGCCACACTGGTCGATGTCCAGGGTCAGGTCGCGACCTGCCGTGCCGAGATCATCGATGGCGAGGGCCGGCTGTGCAATGTTGCCCAGGGCAGCTTCCTCTACATGCCGGGCAGTGAGAAGCCCGAGGGCGTAGCGCCGGTGTGACTGGCAGGCAGGGTCAATCTCGCCGCCGCCGCGCCATGATGCCGGTTGCCGTGCCGACCTGAACGACCGCCTCGTCTTGATTGACGATATCGATGGCAAACGTCACCGTGCCGCGATCCGGCGCGCCTTTATTGGCGCGCACATGCGAGACGGTTGCGCGGACATCTGTGCCGCTAGTCCGTCCGCGCCCGGGCGATCAGCGATCAACACATGCGCAAGATCGCCGAGGTCATCACGTACGGCGTCAAGTACGGCAAGATTGTCTTCGCAGGTGATCAGCAAGCGCGCTGCTGTCGACCAGGCGATGGCGCAACGCGTCCGGGCCGAACAAGCTGAGCAATGGCAGCGCGATTGCACCAAGCTTGTAGACGGCGACATGCGCGATAGCGGCTGCAAAACTCTGCGGCAGATGGATCGCGACGCGATCGTCGACTCCCACGCCAAGGTGGCGCATCAGGTTTGCCAGTTGGCTGGCCTTGGCCTGCAGATGACCGAACGTCATTGTTTGCGTTCGTTCATCGGCATCTTCGAACAGGATCGCCGGCGCGTCGGGCTTTGCGGCGGCATGTCGATCGCAGACCGCCGCTGCGATATTGAAGCGCTTCGGGAGTTTCCAGCGGAAGGCGTCGTAGCACACTTCATAGCTGGCCGGCGGCGGCAGCAACCCGGTCATCGAACGATCTTCGTTTGATCGTCCAATTTACTCCGCAGCAACACGGCCGAGCGGGTCGTCGAAGCGTTCCTGCAGCACTTCCTCGAACGAACGGCCTTTATCCGCCAGCCAGCTACCGGGTCGCGTGCGGTATTCCTTGTGATGATAGGGCGCGACGGGTTCGTTGCCGGCTGCCAGTGCTTTGGCGCCGTTGATCACCATGTTGCGGAAGCGCACGACGGCGGCATCTGTTGTCGTCAGGATTTCCTTGGTGCGGTCGGCGATGCGGCCCTGGCTGTACTGGATCATGGCATCCTGCTCGGCCAGACCCTTGATGCCGGAATAAGTCTTGTCCTTTTGAATGCTGCGATCGATGCCGAATTCGTTCGACGGATTGCGCACCGGTTCGTAGTTTTCGTCAATTTCGCACATGATGCCGTGGCCGGCCTTCAGCTTTGCGCGCTCTTCGGCGCCGATCTCGCGAACCGGGTTCCAGCCGTAGCAATAGATCCAGCAGCTTTCATCATCGATCGGCGCAAGCGAGAACCCGAAGTAAGTTTCGCCGGGCATCGTCGACGGGCCGGTGCCATGACTTGGCAGCATGTACTGGGTGATGCGCCAGTAGAAATTCTCGCCGTCGGCAACCCGTGCCCCGCCAACGACAAAACCGGCCTCGTGCTCGAGCAGCGAGAACTGCGGAATTGGATCGTTGCGGATCCAGCGCAAGCGGCGCTCGTCGGCCGGCGCATCCGGGTTCTCGTTGGAAGCCACGGACGGTGCGGGCATGTGCAGGAACGAGAAGTGCGATGTGTCGAGATCGCCTTCCATGATTTGCGCCCAGTTGCACTCCATGCGCTGCTTCATGACGTAGCGGCTTTCCGGCGCGACCTTTCCGAACTCGAGCTCGTGCATCTCGGGAAGCTTGCCGCCCGGCAGGTCGGCGGCGGCCGGCCCCATATACGCCCAGACGATGTCGCCGTATTCCTGAGTCGGATACGACTTGATGCGCACCGTTTCGTGTAATGCCCGATCGGGCAAAACGTTGGGCAGATCCACGGCATTGCCGTCAACGTCGAATTTCCATCCATGGTAGACGCAACGCAGGCCGCACTCTTCATTGCGCCCGTAGTACATGTCGGCGCCACGGTGCGGACAGCGCGAGTCGATGACGCCGACCTTGCCATTGCTGTCGCGAAACGCGACCAGGTCCTCGTCCATGATTTTGATACGGATCGGCGGGGCATCTGGGCCGGGCAACTCCTCGGCCAACGCCACCGGTTGCCAGAACCGTCTCAAATACTGCCCCATTGGTTTGTCGGCATCCGTTTGAGTCAGGCAGTCGTTGTCTTCTCTTGAGAGCATGGCCGGGCTCCTTATCGATGGCGCTTTGTGCTCGGCAATTGCCGCACACAGGTCGGGCACAAATCAAGCGTGATGTGCGGGTTTGGGCCATAATAGAGCGAATAACGGCCGGGCGTCGACCGGCAGGCCGCGGGCCTTCGAAGATGCGATCCGAAGATCGACCGCGGGGCGTGAAATCACCTTCGTGATCGCCCTTGCCGGCGTTGACTCTGGTAAACTTTTGACCACCGAATCTAGGAGGCCGCGAGCGGGCGGCCAGGCCGAGGAGTTCGATCCATGTCAATCAATGCCATTCTTGAAGACACAACGCCTTTTGAGGCTATCGCTGGTTGGCTGCAGGAATTTGAAAAGGCCGTGACGAAAGGCGACGCGAAGGCCGCGCGTGCGCTCTTTCTGGAAGGCGGTCACTGGCGTGATCTCCTCGCCTTTACATGGCACCTCGACACCGTCAGTGGCGGTGATGCCATCGAAGCGTTCCTCGAAGCGAAGCTTCCCGAGATCCGACCTCGAAATTTCAGTGTCGCAGAAGGGCGCACACCGCCTGCCATTGTCACGCGCGCGGGCACCGAGACGATTGAGGCGATCATCAGCTTCGAGACATCGGTCGGGCCATGCGACGGCGTACTGCGCTTGTGCGCTGATGACAGCGGGCGGTTGCGCGCCTGGATATTGCTGACGGCGCTCGAGCAGATCGCGGGGCATGAGGAGCGCATCTACGATCACCGACCGACCGGAAAGGAGTTTTCCGGCGGGTTCGGCGAGGAGAACTGGCTCGACGTCCGCAACAAGCAGCGTGCGTACGAAGACCGCGAGCCGACGGTGCTCGTTGTCGGCGGCAGCCAGTGTGGCCTCGGTATCGCCGCCTGTCTCGGGCGCCTCGGTCTCGATACGCTGGTTGTCGACCGCCACGAGCGCGTCGGTGACGCCTGGCGCAAACGCTACCACAATCTCGTTTTGCACAACGAGGTGCACGTCTGCCATATGCCGTACATGCCGTGTCCGCCGAACTGGCCGACCTACATCCCGAAAGACCTGCTCGCCAATTGGCTCGAAGCCTACTCCGACGCGATGGAGCTGAATTTCTGGACGGGCACGGAGTTCGTCTCTGCATCCTATGATGAGGCGAGAGACGATTGGACCGTTGTTCTCAATCGTGACGGCAAGGAACGGATCGTAAAGCCGAAGCATGTCGTCATGGCAACGGGTGTCAGTTCGATTCCGATCCGTCCGAAATTTCCGGGTCTCGAAGACTTCAAGGGCACCGTCATGCATTCCGGCGACTACCAGAACGGGCGTGACTGGAAGGGCAGGAAGGCGCTCGTTTTCGGTACCGGCAACAGTGGCCACGACGTTGCCCATGACCTGCACAATAGCGGCGCAGATGTCACGATCGTCCAGCGCGATACGACACTGGTGGTCAGTCTCAAGGAGGCGCAGCGCATCTACACGATCTATCAGGGCGACACGCCGCTCGAAGACTGCGACCTGCTCGCCACCGCGGCGCCCTATCCCTATCTCGTCAAGAACTACCAGGAAGTTGCCGCGAAGAACGCCGAAGAGGACAAGGAGTTGCTCGCCGGGCTGAAAGCGCGGGGCATGAAGCTCGATATGGGCGAGCCGGACAATACCGGCTACCAGATGAAATACCTGCGCCGGGGCGGTGGCTATTACTTCAACGTCGGTTGTTCAGAGCTTATCGTGGACGGCTCGATCGCCCTCGAGCATTGGGAGAACATGGACCGTTTTGCAGAAAACGGGGTCAAGATGAAGGACGGCTCAATACGGGAGGCAGACCTGGTCGTCACGGCAACCGGCTACAAGAACCAGCAGGACGTTGTCCGCCTTTACATGGGTGACGAAATGGCGGATCGGATCGGCCCGGTCTGGGGCTTTGGCGATGACGGTGAACAACGCAACATGTGGCGCCGGACACCTCAGCCCGGCCTCTGGTTTACCGGCGGTGGGCTGCCGCACGTGCGCATATTCTCGAAGTATCTTGCCATGCAGATCAAGGCTGTCGAGGAAGGCATCATTTCCGAGGACATGCCGACTCCGGCACGCGAACTCGGTCGCGAAATCGAATCCGGCAAACAACTCGAGAGTGCGTGATGACCGCAATCCGTCGCCTTTTCACCACGCGCGAAGTCATTCATGCCGAGATGGGGCAGCCACTTGGTACGTCGATCGTTCGCGCGACGGGCATTGCGATTGTCGGCAATCCGTTTGCCGGGCAGTTTGCACAAGACCTGTCGCCGCTCTTCGAAGTCGGTCGGGAAGTGGGCATGCAACTCTCCGCCCAGCTCGGCGCGCTGCTCGACGGTCCGGCCGTCGCCTATGGCAAGGGTGCGATGGTGGGGATGGCCGGTGAGCTGGAGCACGGCGGCGCTTGCATTCACCCGATGCTCGGCAAACCGATGCGTCAGGCCATTGGTGGCGGCGATGCGGTCATTCCCTCGAACGTCAAGATTGCGGCACCGGGCAGTACGCTGGATGTCCCGCTTGGTCACAAGGATAACGTTTGGTCATTCGACCACTTCGACACCGTGACGGTGTTTCTGAGTGATGGGCCGCGCGCCGATGAAATTGCCGTCGTACTGGCGTTTGCGGACGGTGGGCGGCCGCTTGCGCGTTGCGGCACCGGGCCCAGATAAATTAGCAGGGGCGAGCCAAGCCCGCAGTCATCGAAGGAAGCGATCACATGTCCATTCTCGCAATTGGCGGTGCCGGGTTCATTGGGCGGCGCTTGATACCGATCCTCGTCAAGGCGGGGCATCAAGTCACCTGCATGGACATTGATGTGGCCGGTGCGAGCGCGGCGTTTGCCGATCTTGGCGACGGCGTCACCGTCATACGCGGGGATGTCACGCAGTTCGACGACGTGATCGGCGCGGTGCAGGAAAGCAAGGCGGAGCGGGTCGTCAACCTTTCGTACTTCATCGGCGATCTCGCCCCGCACGTCGCCTTCAAGCTCGATATCCAGGGCATGGACAATTGCTTCGAAGCCGCCCGCCGGCATGGCGTCAAGCACACGGTGTTTGCGAGTTCGCTGGCCGTTTCCGGCCCTCAGGCGAACTTTGGCGATCGGCTTGTCGATGAGACCGATGAACGCCATGGCACGACGCAATATGCCGTCAACAAGATCATGAACGAATGGCAGGCACACGACTATCGCCGCGCCTACGACATGACGATCACCTGCATTCGCCCGGCCAACGTGACCGGGCCCGACAAGAAGTTCGGCTCGATTGATCATGTCAATTGCATGTGCCAGCCGGCACGCGGTCTCTCCGTGAGCTTCCCGTTTGCCGACAAGATGTTCAATGTCATCCATGTCGAGGACATGGCTGAAGTGTTCGCGCGCGTGCTGCTTGCCGACAAGCCACAACACGAGACCTACAGTTCAGGGGGAACATCCGTCAGCCTGGCGGAACTCGCCGATCTGGTCCGCGGCTTCCTGCCCGAAGCCGATATCCAGTTCGAGGCCGAGACCGGCGGTCGCGCGGGGTCCGGCAACTTCATGATCGACAACCGCCGCGTCGTCGAAGAGTTCGGCGTCCAATATGCGCCGCTGCGCCAGCGCGTTAAGGAAGTGATCAATGACATCCGGCAGGCCGAAGGATTGCCGCTGGTGCGTTGACGAGGCAGGCTGCTTCGTCCGCAGCAATGAGAAGGTATTGTCACCAATGAGGCAACGACCACAGATTTGCAGTTTCGTCAGTGTCGCTGTCGTGCTGCTGACGATGTTGTTGCCGACGGTGACGCTGGCCAGCGCCTGCACCATCGAGAGTTCGGCCTGCTATCCCTGGCGCATCGAGGCTCCGGAAAAAAGCACGACATTGCTTGAGATCGTGCCCAACAACGCGCCCACAGGTGTCATCTACCGAGTTTGCATTTGCCCACCTGCAAAACAGGTCGACCTGATCTTCGACTTTCAATCGCGCCGCGTAACGATTGGCAGCATAGAAACAAAGTCTGGTTCAACGATCTGCCGAGACTTTCGCATCGCGACTGCGCGCAAATCCCGCCTCGTGCTGAGTCGTCCGAAAGGCGCATCAGGCGTGATCAGTGGTTGTTATGTAACGGAGTGACGGGGCAGTTCCGTCAGCCGAACATGGCGCGAGCGGGACCTCGCCATCGCATCGCCGACGAGCAACATATCGAGATGAAAAGTCGATGGTGCTGCCGGAGAGAATTGAACTCTCGGCCTCTCCCTTACCAAGGGAGTGCTCTACCCCTGAGCTACGGCAGCGAAGCCCCGTGTTTACGGTACTTTTCTCAATTGCGCAAGTGGCAGGTGCGATGGAACTTACAGGGAACAATCGACGTGCGTTCAGGAACCAATGGCAGACATATTGGCACGGCTGGTTCCTAGAATGTTCCCATAAATTGCTCCTCCAGCGTAATCGCTTGGCACTCCATCGGGCGTCAATCTCCGCGATCAGCTCCGACAGTCGCCATGGGCTTTCCGACCTGACGATCGCGCGATACTTGCCCCGGTCAAAGACGGCTCGCTCAACATACTTCTGTTCCATGCGACCATTGTGGTCCGATACAATTGTTGGGCTCGTCTGACCGCCTACGACAATGGCGCTGTTGACGAGAAGCGTGACGCATATGATGTGATGTCGCCTGGCTTCGGCATCGAGATCGACCGAGGACTGGCAAAGTCAATCACTGCCAAAAGAGTGTTTTGCGTCGGCAGTGGCTTCGCGTGCATCACGACATCATGACCGCTTCCCCTCCAACTTCGGGTAGGGGTATTAGATTTCGCCGGAATCGGTTGGGGCCTAGGCGGGACAATGGACGTTGCCAGCATTTGAGGAGTTCTGCGTAGGCAGCATCGTCAGGCATCCGGAAAGAACAAGGCTTTCGAGATTCGCGCTAACCAAGGCTGGCAACTTCCATTCCCCCAAAAAGAAGCGTTAACTTACTATACTTCCATCCATCGGCTTGGCGAAGCTCAGACAGCCGATTGCAACCGGCCCATCAGGATTGAAATCGATCCACTATGACAGTTCGACCCGAGCTTTTGAGACGTATCCCCATGCTCGATGACCTGCGCGAAGACGAACGCGTCGAGATTGCCGCGTGGTTGAAAGAGGTATCGGTGGCGAAGGGCAGTTTCCTCTACCGTGAAGGCGACCCAGCGACCGAAGCTGGCTTTTTGCTGGACGGCGAATTGGAGGTGATGCGCGCCCTGCCTGGCGGTGGTGAAACCCGGCTGACAACTATCGCTCCCGGTGAGATGATCGGTGAGATGGCACTAGTCGCTGGAGGGACCAGATCTGCCAACGTGCGGGCATTGAAGCCATCCTCCGTTTTGATCGTATCGCGCTATTTCTTCGATGCGGCGCTTCATCAGATGAGTGCTCCCGCGTTCAGGATTCTTCGCGCGCTGACTCGCCGTCTGGCAGAACGGAGCGACCGCCTGCGCTTGCAGATCCTGCAAGAGTTGGGCTGTGATGTGCAAGCACCACCCGGGGCAGAGTCATTCGACGATGACAACCGGCGCAATGACGCCGCAGGCGGAGCAGCCTCTTTCGACTATCGAGCTTTTCTGCCAATCATTCCCGGTTTCGAAGTGTTCACGTCTGCCGAGATTGATCGATTCTTACGGCGTACTTCGGTCATTGAACGCGCGTGCGACGAGATCCTGTATCGCGAACAATCACCTGCCGCGGCTTGCTTCATTCTCATTCGAGGCGCTCTTGAAGTCTCCGTGACCCGCGATCGCCGCTACCAGCTGGCAATACTGGGCCCGGGTAGGTTTGCTGGAGCACATTCGCTGATTTCACAAAGCGTCCGAACGGACAACATGAGGTTTCGCTCGGATGCGCTGCTCTTGGCGCTGGATCACGCAACATTCGCAGACCTGTATTCGGGGGAGACCGTGCTCAGTATGAAGTTTCAGCGGATGGTCACTTCCAGTCTGTTGCAGGATCTGCGGGTCGCTGACAATCTCTTGACGACGTTGGTCAGCAAGAGTCACATTCGCGAACGCACCACGCTCCCTGCAAATTGACGGTAATCTTCACACGTCGACGTTGTAAGTATTGGTCTCGGTACTGCCGTTGCGCCATTGAGCGTGAAGGATGGAATACTCAGGAACCTCCAGCCATCGCGCTGCATCTTTTGTCAGCGGCTCGGAAGCCACCATTATTGAATCGGCGACGCCGGGGCCACCTATCATCTGCCACTCATCATCGTAAAAGCCATATTTCCCTCCCGAAGTGTACCACAGGCTCACATAATTCAGGCTGGCCTCGTGAACGCTGCCTGGATCGGTGATGGGATAACATCCGAAATCGAAGCAGAACCTGACAGAAGCGATCTGGCGTCCGTCTGATATGAAAAGGTTTGTTGAGGATGAAACGGAAATTCCGTGTCTTGCGCGTATGGTTGCGATGATGGACAAAGTCTGATCGATGGCGCGGCGGAGCTCATCGATCGACGAATAGGCGGACGGGTCATCCAACTGCGAAAGAAATAGCGCATAGATCCATTCGCTGTCTGTTGTACCCGATATGTATTTGGCGATCCCGGCATCGATGTACTGGCGCAGGTCATCGCGCATCGCGCTGAAGTGATGCAAGTCGCCGTTGTGCGCCAGGACGAATTTGGTGCCCGGGTACCAAAATGGGTGGATGTTCTGCTCGGTAATTGTCGCCACGCTATCCATGGCGACGCCGCGCACGTGGCCAAGAAAACAATTGGCTTTGACCTTGTTGGCCAAGCTCTTGAGATTTCGGTCGAAGACCGGCAGGTTCGTCGTGCCGTAGCTATAAGGAAAATCAGGTTCAACTGATGAACGATCCCAGGCCATCATTCCGAACCCGGCTAGATTGAGCATCCGTGACATTCTCGGCATGTAAGCCTGCTTCACCAATGCGCTGTCGGGTTTGAAAAGCAGATCATCGAGCAGGACCGGCTCGCCAAGATAGAGTAGCGCGCGGCACATGAATTTTCGTCCTCCAAGCAGTTTCAGCACCTAGTCTGCCATCCGCATTCGGCCCAGAGGCGAGGATGGACAATGAAGCGATCCAACTGCAAGGCAATTGTTGTTGTCGAGCAGAGACAGGCTCATTGTCGGGCAATCGACAGGGTTGTCTCCCGCACAACCGATGACACCCGCCGCAGACTTTTGTTGGGCGTTGCCCCGGTTTGCGAGGATGACCCCACGCCCTCCCGCGTGGCTACCGAGCCGACGGTCTTGTCGATTGCCGATCCTTTACCGCCCGCGGTCCGTTCGCTGAACTTTCCAGGGCGGGCCGTGTGAGTTGGTTGGACTTTATTCATAGCAAAGGCCGCCGATCGGGTCATTCGGCTTTACGGCCCGGATACAACGCGGCGTCCGGGATGCGGGCCTCCTGGTGGTTGCTATTGCCAGCCGGCGACAGCCGGCCCGATGCGAACCGCCGACAGGCAGTCGACTCTTCGACCAGGATGCCGGCTCCGCGTGCGGCGGACAAATCCGCAGCACTTGGTCGTCTGTTGGTCCTTCCAACCCCGTTCCCTGTCAGGTTGTCTCAAGAATGTCGACGGGAAATATGACAACAGACCATTCGTTGGCGATGGTTTGAGCGCCATCGGCATCGAAGTGGAATAAATCGGTTGTGCCGGTCTGGTCACGATCGCTGGCGCCATTGTCGTCGTAATTCGGACCGGCATGAACCTTGATGTTCGCCAGACTGTTGACATGACGGCCACCAGACGAGAAGTCGAGGACAATTTGGTCTTGGGCGCTGGCAATGTTCGTCCTGACTTGCAGATTGCCAAAGCTGTTTACGTAGGTTGCAGTCTGAGCGACGAAGAGATCGAGCTTGACGCCTTCGTCGTCCAAGTTGTCGATGAATGCCTTCAGGTCGTTGTAGTAGTCGGCGTAGCTGGTATTGATGAGCGCGTCCGTCTCTCCCTGAATGAACAGAACGGCGTCGGTTCCGTTCGTTTTTACGGCATTGGCGAACGACGAATAGACGGCGCTGTTCTCATCCGCCCACGTCGCTATGGCGCTTCCGCCGACGGCTTGTGTGTCGAATGTCACCTTGTCGTAGGGGCCATCGCTGATCAGTTTGTCGCCCAGTCGACCCATCATCGAGCCACCCAGTGTGTCGCCGGTGTAATAGCCGGTGGCGCCGGTCGCGACAAAGTCCTCATCGCGGCCGGCGCCACCGGGACCACCCGGGTTCTGCGTGCTCTGCGTTTTCCACTGGTCGGAGTATGGCCGCTCATTGCCGTCCTCGTCGAAGAACTGAACCCACTCATTTGAGTTGTAGCGCGCGTCGTCATGTGAAGTGGATGAGTTGTCGACGAAATTGGCACCATTCGACTGGCCCGCGACAACGATATTGAGCTCGTTGTTGCCGAGACTGACGATCGTTCCCGTCGTGGGGTTGTCCAGCGCGGTTTTGATGCTGTCGGGGTCTTTCGTGACGAAAGCGGCGACTGCCACGCCAGCGTCATAGATTGCCTGTTCCGACCCGCTTGGATTGAAGTTGTTGTCAACGGCCATCATGCCAGCCTGCACCTTGTTCTGGAACAAGGCGACATTGTCGAGATAGGCGGCCTGCTGCGCCTCGGATAGACCGAAGCTCGGGTCGCTTGGATCGTTGCTCACAAAGTCATTGATCATTTTGATCATCAACGCGCCGCGATCTTCGTGAACGGTAGCGCCGTTGTTGTTCGCGATCCAGTCAATCCAGAAGTCCACATGGGCTTGGTCAGGATCGGCGTTATTCAGAACATTCTTATAAATGTTGCGGATCAGCAGTTCGTTGTCGTTTATTTGGTCGTCCCCGCCATAACCAACATCGATCGGACCCTCTGGCGGATCAAGCTTTGCGTAGAGTTGGATGGCTTCGCTGAACTGTGTCGCCCGATCGTGGAGACCGGCACTGTCCCACTCAAATTCGGCGTTGTTGTCGACGGCATCCAAGTGATACCGAAACCCTTCTTCGTCGGGCACGCGGTTGAAGAAGCCGACATAAAGCTGTGCCAGCTTGTGCTCAAAGATTTCCGGACCGTAGGTTAAAATTGGCATTCGTCTTTACTCTCTAATAAGGCCGGAAGAAACTACGCTTTGAAATGCCAACAGGCGAACCAACGTGTTTCAAACGGTTAATATACGGTTATTATAGTTACCAACTTCGATTGCCTTAACCGTTCCATAAAATAAATATTTGGTAAATGCCGATTGTTTGTCTGATAGGTCGATAAATTCCAACAACAATTTCGCAAATAGATAAGGTTATGAATTTATATACACCTTAAAACGTGCTGCCGGAGAGAAGACCGGCCGACGCGTTGGCTGCTTCCAGTTTCGAGGCCGTAGGCCTTGCGTCACCTATTTGATCGCAGTCGTTTGGTTGTTGTGGCGGCCTGCTTGGATGAGTTCGAACATGCCGGTCGTCGATAAGTCTGGCCATCGGGCCGTTCGGGTGCACTGAAGAGTGGCCACACGATCTCAATTGCAATTGGCTGGCAACGGCAAGCCAACCAACCGTCAGCATGTGCAACTAGCGGGTCGAGTTGGGCTCATCCATGAGTGATGCGCTCTTGCCGGAGCTGCGCGATGGACGCCGTCGCTCGCGAGCAGAGGTGCGTGCCGAATTTCGACTGTGGATGGGTTGTGGAGAAACCGCCCAGCCATTGAACCGGGTTATCGCACCAGGCGGCCCCGACCGTGTCACCGATCGCGTAAACGACTCGCGCGCAGCGACATGTGATGCTTCGTTGGGGCGCACCGCGCAAGAACAAACAAGAAGACAAGACTTGAGCTGGAGGCCTTGGCGCGGAATTGCCTACTTATATGGGGCGATCTGTGGGGTCTGGAACAGATACGTCAGGCGCGCGGTAACGGCGTGGATATCGAGATCAATGTCAGTAAACGTTCGGCGACCGGGGGCGAATCCGTTGCTCAAGTCAGCCGATCGATCATCAATGTTGACGCGAATGTAGTCATAGCTGATGCCAAGCAGAACATTGTTTGTCATCTTGAAGTCCGCGCCAACTCCGATTGTCCAACCGATGTCGTTGGATTTGGATCGCGCGTCGATGTATCTCGGCACCGGGTCCGGACTGACGATGTTGATATTGTCGGACTGATCCGAGATATCTGTCCGCACAACTGCGAGGCCTACCTTGGCATAGGCCATCAATCGCGGGGTGACGGCAAGACCGAGCTTGCCGGCCAATGTATAGATACCTTTGATGTCCAGGTCCTGGTATCCGGTCGTATTGACATCGTTGCCCTCATCGGCTTCGCCGCCCGCAGTGGTATAGCTTGCCGCGCCTTCGATCCCGATCACCATTTGGCCGAATTGCTTCTGAAAGCCGATATGCAGGCCGCCGTACACACCATTGTCGCTGATGCTTACCGGAGCGCTCTGTGGGAAAGGGGCAGCGAAGGGACCAGTGAAGTCGGGAAGTCCCCAGGTGTAATCAAGATCTGACCACGCACCACCGACGTTCGCGCCGACATATGCGCCGCTCCAATCACCTGACTGTGCAGGTGTGGTGACGGCCAAAACCGAGGCCACGGTTACCAAGCTCAAACTCAATCGCAACATATCACTTACTCGCTGTTGAGCCGCCAGATTGCAATTTTGGGCTGAGCAGACAAGCAGCACACGCACCGTGACTGATGATGAAATCCTCACGTGTGTTCATGTGGATACACTGGCGAAGCCGCCTTGTGAATTGCGTGGAAATCCGTGCTGTAGTTGGGGATTGGATATTGATCGTTGGGGGCGGGTGTGACTGGGGGACCTTCCGCCATTCAAATGCTTGCAGGGAGTCAACTTCTCAACGTCATCGCGTGTTCGCAGAGCTTGTTTGATTCGTGGATGAAGCTCGCTATAAACGACCATTGCCCGATCCATTGCCTTGGCGGCATCCGGTTCGCTAATTGGACTTGCTGCGCCTGCACAATTCTCGGAAACTCCGATCCTAGATCTTTGATGCTCCCATTTCGTATCGGGACGATGCACGTGCGCTTATGAGCAATGCTTAAGATGGCCGTCGTTCCGGTTTGACTTGACCCGATGTCACAGCCATTCACTGGCTTTTCGCTCTTTCACCATTTCTGCATTGTGATTGAGGGCCGTACATCGACCGGATTTCAGCGCGGTAGCCAGATGTCTGAATAAGGTTTCGAGTAGCAACTTGCTCGTGTGCCAAAAAAACGGCGTCTCGTAGAGTTTGTCATTCCGAGCTGTTCGCTCTCATTTGGGAATCCACCATGATTGGATGCTTGCAACGGAGTTGTGACGACAGACCCAGTTATTAACGTCAGGAACAGGACTCAGCGTCGAAGAGGGAGCCTCGTGATTTCCATCTTGCGATATTTTGCTCCAATCGAGTTTGGAAACACCGCCTTGTGGGAGTGCGATCGATGCTCTGCCGATCTCTGGCTGGCCGGCGGTGCATGTTAAGCGCTGCGCGCTTTACCTGCTGGTCGACTCTCCGCTCGGCAGCGGAACAGTCTGGCTCTGATTGCCAGGCGCCCAAGGCCTTGTGCCAGAGGGGCGAACTGTCCCTGGTCCAAGGCAGCATAGGCTTCGTTGGAAATATGCCGGCAACGCATCAGCGCGCCTACGCTTGTCCCGGAGTTGATGCACAGTGAGATGAGAATCTGGACGAATGACCATCATTTGTGCCGGTTTTGTCGTCATCCCTTGGGCGGATCGGTTGACGCGGCAACTAGAATATAAGAGACCCGTGGGCGATGTAGGTGCGGCTGGCACGGCGCGCAGAGCGTTTTCGCGATCTCGAATGGCCGTCTGGGACACGATTCTGCACAGGGAATGATGGAGCACATGTCAGCGACGAAATCTGACCGCGATGGCGCCGAGAAGCCCAAACAAGCCGGAAAGGCCCGCAGTGCTGAGCGGCAAGAGCGTCTGGCGCAACAGCTTCGCGAAAACCTCAAGAAGCGCAAGGAATATGCCCGGGCGCGGAAATCAACGAGCCCGGACAGCATCTAGATCGCGAATCCGGCATACTGCGCAGCGTACGGGTGCACGAACGGCTGCGCCGGCGATAGCCTACAACAAGACGAGGGACCAGTATGGATCGCATCAAAATCGTTGGTGGCCATCAGCTCAACGGCCAAATTCCGGTCTCGGGGGCGAAAAACGCGGCGTTGCCGCTGATGATCGCCAGCCTGCTGACGCCGGACCGTCTCACCTTGAAGAACGTACCGAACCTGGCGGACGTCAATCTGCTCGCCCGTATCCTGCGCAATCATGGGCTTGATCATCAGGTCGACGGCAAGCGTCCGGGCCGGGCGGCCTATATTGGCGAGACGTTTCATTTCGATGCCCGTGAAATCGTGGATACGACTGCGCCATATGAACTAGTGTCACGCATGCGGGCGAGTTTTTGGGTGCTCGGGCCACTTCTTGCGCGCATGCATCAAGCCCGTGTTTCGCTGCCGGGCGGTTGTGCGATCGGGACGCGGCCAGTCGATCTCCACCTTATGGGGCTCAAGCGCCTTGGCGCCGAAATCGATATCGATGCGGGCTATGTCGTTGCCAGGGCGCCTGGCGGGTTGACCGGCAATCGCATTACCTTCCCGAAAGTCTCGGTTGGCGCGACGCACAACGTGCTGATGGCCTCGACGCTCGCCAAGGGCGAGACGATTATCGAGAACGCAGCACGCGAACCGGAAATCGGCGATGTTGCCGCCTGTCTCAACAAGATGGGCGCGCGGATAGAGGGGATCGGTACGTCGACCTTGCACATACAGGGAGTCGACCGCCTTGAGGGCGCAGTCCATAGCGTGCTGCCCGACCGCATCGAAACCGGAACCTTTGCCATGGCCGTGGCGGCAACCGGCGGCGACATCGAGCTTGTTGGTGCCCGCCGTGACCTACTGGCCACTGCATTTGACGTGATTGAACAGACCGGCGCCGAGGTGAGTGATACGGATGCCGGTGTTCGCGTGCGGCGCAATGGCAGCGGCATCCGGCCGGTATCGGTCGAAACGCAGCCATTTCCCGGTTTTCCGACCGATCTCCAGGCCCAGTTCATGGGGCTTATGGCGACAGCGGACGGGACCAGTGTGATTCGTGAAACGATATTCGAAAATCGCTTCATGCATGTTCAGGAACTTGCGCGTTTTGGTGCTGATATCCAGCTCAACGGCGATTCGGCGACGGTACGTGGTGTCGAAAAGTTGCGCGGCGCACCGGTCATGGCGACAGACCTGCGCGCATCGGTCTCGTTAGCGATCGGGGCGCTGGTTGCGGAAGGCGAAACGATCATCAACCGCGTCTATCACCTTGACCGGGGCTTCGAGAAGCTTGAGGAAAAGCTGTCGAATTGTGGCGCCGATATCGAGCGTTTGGTCGGGGACTGAGCGGACACGGGCCTTGCATGGTCCCGTCGTGGTGGTTGCATGCGGCCCGTAGGCTCGCTATCTGAAAAGCTTCGCCCGCCAACGCATGCAAAGCCGTTTCATGACCGATCTAAAACTCATTGCGCTTGAGCCTGAAGACCTGCAAATCGTCTCGGCGCACTTGCAGGACGCTGTGTTAACGGTTGCGGATATCGCCTATTTGCCGCGGGATAAGCGCTTTGCCGCGCTGCTCAACCGATTTGACTGGGCCGCCGCGCAAAATACGCCGAGCGGTCCTCCCTCCGAGGGCGGCAAACCGGCATTTGCACGCCATCGTACAGCGTTGCGCTTCGAGCAGGTGACGGCGGCACGACTGAAGGATATCGACCTGACCGACAAGAAGCGTGTGCTCAATCTGCTTGCGATTCAGTTTGAGGCGCGGGCCCAGGGCGATCCGTCCGGCTCTGTGTCGCTGATTTTTGCCGGAGATGCTGCTATTCGTCTCGACGTGGAATACATCGAGGCGGAAATGCGCGATCTCGGCGCTGTTTGGGCGACGGGCTCGCGACCGGAACACACCGATACTTGATCTCTCGATCTCGACCACGGACGACAGCGCATCGAGAAGGCGTCAAAGCAAGGAAAAGTCATGCCGCAGCGGCTCAGATCTCAGGACCCGGACTTCGAGACAGCCTTTGCGTCCTTCCTGTCGCTCAAGCGGGAAGTCTCGGTCGATGTCGACGCCACCGTGCGCGAGATCATCGAGCGAGTACGCAGCGACGGCGATCGCGCCCTTGTCGACTACACGGCACGCTTTGATCGCCTGCAACTGACGAACGACACGCTGCGCATCAGCCAAGACGAGATTGCGGCAGCGTCGGCTGATTGCACGCAGGAAGCCCTCGACGCGCTTGGGCTGGCGCACCAACGCGTGCATGCGCACCATTTGCGCCAGCGGCCTGAGAGCCACCGTTATCGCGACGAAACAGGCGCGGAACTGGGTGATCGCTGGACGCCGGTTGATGCGGTCGGTCTTTACGTGCCAGGCGGCCTTGCATCCTATCCAAGTTCGGTGATCATGAACGCGGTGCCGGCCAAGGTTGCCGGCGTGGCGCGGGTTGTCATGACGGTGCCGACGCCGGATGGCGTGATCAATCCATTGGTGCTTGCCGCCGCCGAGCTTGCTGGTGTCGATGAAATCTACCGGGTCGGTGGCGCCCAGGCCATTGCAGCGCTGGCCCACGGCACCGAAACTATCGAGCCGGTTTCTGCGATTGTCGGGCCGGGCAATGCCTATGTCGCGGCGGCCAAGCGCCAGGTTTTCGGCACGGTCGGCATAGACTCCATTGCCGGGCCGTCTGAAGTGCTGGTGATCGCAGATGCGGACAATGATCCGGAGTGGATCGCAGCCGATCTGCTTGCCCAGGCAGAGCACGACAGCGCAGCACAATCGATCCTGATGACGGACAGTGTTGACTTTGCCGATGCGGTTGCCGCAGCGGTCGAGCGGCAACTCAAAGAGCTGAGCCGCGAAGAGATCGCGCGTGCCAGCTGGCGTGATTTCGGCGGCATCATCCTCCTCGAAAGCCTGGACGAGGCGCCGCCGCTGGCCAACCGGCTTGCCGCCGAACATCTGCAGATTGCGACGGCGAACTGCGAAGGGTTGGCGGAGCAGATATCGAACGCCGGCGCGATCTTTCTTGGCAAACTGACACCGGAAGTTATCGGTGACTACGTTGCTGGCACCAACCACGTCCTACCGACGGCGCGCAGCGCACGTTTTTCATCCGGCCTCGGCGTGCTTGATTTCATGAAGCGAACTTCCATCATCAAGCTCGATGATGCGTCTCTTGCCCACCTCGGCGCGGCTGCGATGACGTTGGCGCGCGCCGAAGGTCTCGAAGCGCATCGTCGTTCCGTTGAGGTTCGCCTCAAACCGAGAAATGGATAGACGCTATGCCGGAGTCAGTCCAACCATCTACAGAACTCTCGCGCAATCGGCTGATCGAGATCAATCTCGATGAGACATCTCTGTCTGTGCGGGTCAATCAGGCCGCCCGGCATGACCGCGAGGTTGCCATCTATGACCTGCTCGACGAAAACTCCTTTGCCCTGAACGACCGCGATGAAGGTCCCTACAAGCTCAAGCTTGGCCGTCTCGATGATCGGTTGGTTTTTGATGTAACGAGCGAGAATGACGACCAGCTGATCACGCACGTGCTGTCGTTTTCACCGCTACGTCGAATCATGAAAGACTATTTCATGATTTGCGACAGTTACTACGAGGCGATCAAGTCGGCACCGCCTGCGAAAATCCAGACGATCGATATGGGGCGGCGTGGCCTGCACGATGAAGGCAGTCAGCTCTTATGCGATCGCCTGAGAGGCAAAATCACAATCGATCATTCGACTTCGAGACGGCTGTTCACATTGATCTGCTCGCTCTATTGGAAGGTGTGAGCGGATGCCGCGCACGTTGGGGCTGCCATCAGCCGTCCTGTTCGCGTGCACGATGAACGCCGTCCGTTCGGTGATGGCCGCTGCGATTCTGCGACACCTCGCCGGCAACCGGGTCTACGTTACCTCTGCCGGCGCCCGTGAAGGCGAGCATGACCCGTTCGTCGATGCGGTCATGGAGGAGATCGCGATCGATGTATCGCGCCACCAGCCGCAGGTCATCGCCGATCTGCATGATACGTCATTTGATTTGATCGTGACGCTGTCTCCGGAAGCTCATCACCAGGCGCTGGAGCTCACACGTACGATGGCGGTGGAAGTGGAGTACTGGCCGACATTCGATGCGTCGATCATGGTCGGCCAGGGCAATCGCGAACAGGTGCTCGCGAGTTACCGCGAAGTCCGTGACCAGTTGTTCTCGACGATCAAGCAGCGATTCAATTTCGCAGGCGGCCCGAGCCTGTGAACGGGTGCCGATCGCGCGCTGTGCATGATCATTGGTAGGGCGAGCGAAAACTTGGTTCAGCGAGGAATGTTGTGTCCGTGAGGCTGTCCAGAAATGCGATGACGTCCTGGCGTTCACTCGCAGAGATTCTGAAGCCACGGACCAGAGGTGATCGCAGCGGCGATGGAGCACCATGCAGTGCCGCGCGCCCGCCGGCGGCATAGTGGTCGATCACCTCTTTGAGCGAGGCGACCGATCCGTCATGCATGTAGGGCGCGGTGATCTTGATATTGCGCAACGTCGGCGTGCGAAATCGCCCAATATCCGCCGGCATTTTGGTTTCATTGGTGAGCCCTTGATCAGTTCCCGGCAGGCGGCCGGTGCCGTCAACATTGTAAAGCCCGGTGTTGTGGAAGCGGACGTCACCGATAGCGTCCGTAAAGAAGGGCGGCACGTGGCACTTACTGCAGTTCAAGCGCGCACTCGAGAACAACCGCAATCCGCGCCGGGCCGCGGCGGACAAGGCTGTCTGATCGCCGCCAACGAACTTGTCGTAGGGAGCATTGGCCGACACGATCGTGCGCTGGAAGGCTGCAATGGCGCGGCCGATGTTATCAAACGAAATTGCATCACCCGATGCGGTTGCCTCGCCCGCGAAGGCCGTCTCGAAGAGTTGGCGATAGACACTGTTCGAGCGGATGTGCGTGAGCACGGGGACCTCGTGGCCGAGCGTGCCCATTTCGATCGGGTTTTCACCGAACATGGGCCGGCGCAGTTGCACTTCGAGCACTTCGTGCTTGGGTTGGGCCCAGCCGAAACGACTGAGATATGCGACATTCGTGAGTGTTGGCGAGTTGCGCGTATGGCGCTGGCCGGTGACGCCGATCGCGACTTTGCGCCCATCGGTGAATGCCAGCTCGGGTTTGTGGCACGTCGCGCAGGCCATGTAGCCTGGTCCGGAAAGCCGGATATCAAAGAACAAGCGGCGGCCCAGCTCGATTTTCGCCGATGACATGGGATTGCTCGCGGGTACCGGTGGTGGCGCCATGCCAACCGGCAATCGCCAGGTGAAGTCCTTTGCGGTGGCAGCCGGTGCGTGCCCGGAAAGGACCGTGACAGCCAGCACAATGCCATGCAGCCATGCCCATGCTGGCCGGCGCAAAAGGGCGAGTCGAGGGCGGCAATTGGCCATGTTACGGCCGGTGGCCGTTTGACTGCGCATTTGCAAAGCCTCCATGTCTCCGGCGCATCCATGCCTGCCCGCACGCAATTGTCGTGCTCATTGGCCCAGACTGGCGGTCCGACAGGGCTTTGCACAGGTCGAAGCAGGCGTATGGTACACACAACATGTAAATAGCGGTTTTTGACCAGTCTCGGCCAATCAAAACCAAGTTGATCGGCTCTCGGCGTACAAAACCTTTGAAACGACCTTGCTTTCGCCGCCTTGACGGCGCATTCTCCGCCACAAATTCGCACTCAGAGAGGTTACATGGCGAAAGAGGAACTCCTCGAGTTTCCTGGCGTGGTTTCAGAACTGTTGCCGAACGCAACGTTCCGCGTGAAGCTCGAAAATGGACACGAAATTATTGCCCACACAGCGGGGCGCATGCGCAAGAATCGAATAAGGGTTCTGGCTGGCGACAAGGTTCAAGTTGAGATGACGCCTTATGATCTTACAAAAGGCCGGATTACCTATCGCTTCAAATAAAGCCGATGTGAAACGCCGCGACACGCTGAGGAAAGAGCTTGCACGTCGCCGCGGCGATGGCCGCCGGGAGCGGTCCGAGCCCCGATTGGTACTGGCCAGTGGTTCGCCTCGGCGGCTGACGCTGCTTGCACAGATTGGCATTACCCCGGACGCGCTGCGCCCCGCATCGATTGACGAGACGCCGCGGCGCGGAGAGATGCCACGCACACTGGCCGCGCGCCTCGCGCGTAGCAAGGCTGAGACTTCAAGAGACCAGATCGCAGAAGACCCGGAGTTGGCCGATGCCATGGTTCTGGCCGCCGATACGGTCGTCGCTGTCGGCAGCCGTGTGCTCGGCAAGCCGGAAGTTGTCGAGCAGGCGGTGGCGTCGCTGGAGCTGCTTTCAGGTCGTGCTCACAAGGTATACACGGGCATCTGCGTGATATCGCCGGATGATCGTGTGCGCACGCGGATTGTCGAAACTCGCATTCGATTCAAGCGCCTCTCTCGTCGGGAGATCGAAGCTTACATCGCCTCGCGCGAATGGCGCGGAAAGGCCGGCGGCTATGCCATTCAGGGACTGGCCGGTTGTTTTGTTCAGAAATTGGTTGGCTCCTATACGAACGTGGTTGGCCTGCCGCTAACGGAAGTTTCGGGCCTACTGTCCGGCGAAGGTTTGTTGCTACATTCCGAGTGGGGCTCTGCGGCGGCTTTGGAGACCTGAGGCAGTGGTAGAGACGGGAATATGCCCCGAATGCGGGGATACGACGGTGCATCGATATCGCCCGTTCTGTTCCAAGCGCTGCGCCGATGTCGACCTATCGCGGTGGTTGTCCGGTGCCTATGCAATTGCCGGTGGCAACGCCGATGAAGATGAAGACGGCGACGAGGCCAACGCGTTGGATTTGGCGCGCCAAGCTGCATCAGTACGGCAACGCGACGAGGATGGTGGCGGTGACAAAGGCTTTCATTGAGGCCTCGGGTTAGACGCCAGGATTTTCCGGTCAACCCCACTAGACAGGCTCTTCGCAGACACCTATAAGCACCGCTTCGACCGTTGATGATGCGCCTTGCGGCGTATATTCCGGTCCGCCCAGGTAGCTCAGTTGGTAGAGCATGCGACTGAAAATCGCAGTGTCGGTGGTTCGATTCCGCCCCTGGGCACCATTTTTTACCTATATAAAACATCCATTTAGTCTTATTTGCGAGGCGTTCTGGCTTTTCGTATCTAGCTTTGGGGTCACGTTGGGGTCACCTGAAGCGGTTGAACTCCGTCATTCGCGTCTCGCTGGCGACCGCATCGCAAGTTTGGCGCGCCGCGAACCAACGCATCTGCGGCGAGTGGGTGTAATGTCGTGAGTGAGCGCTCTGAACAAGACATCTTTTAGCGATTATGTTTGCTTGGAACTTCTGGCATTGTGCAGCATTCGCACTTCAAGGCGACGGCATCCCGTTCCAGTTCTCCGGGCCGAATGAACGGCGATGCGGAATCGCGATTGGAATTGTCGAGGCGGCGCAAGCTAATGATGCATTGCGGCTTTAACGGATTCTCGGTTGGCATCCTGTTGCAATTCGGATTCCACTTACTCAGCGGAGTGACGAATTTCATGGACGGCGAAAGCTCGAAATTGCTTCGCTTCGAAATCAGCCGAGAGGGAGTCCGCCGAATGTTTATTCACTGGAGTTCGGAGTGCCGCGTTCCTTACCCGTAGAATCGCCGTTTTTCATGTTTACC
>JBPCVZ010000325.1:0-13782 GCA_051010015.1 Hyphomicrobiaceae bacterium | reverse complement strand
GTGTGGAAGATGGCGATGGAATGGAAAGTCGCGTTCCCGCTGCACCCGGAATACCGCACGTTGCCGATGGTCTGGTACGTGCCGCCGCTCTCGCCGATCCAGTCGGCGGCAGAGGCCGGCAAGATGGGCAGTGACGGTGCGATGCCGGACGTGCGCTCGCTGCGCATTCCGCTCAAATATCTTGCCAACCTGCTGACCGCCGGCGACGAGGAACCGGTTGCGCTTGGCCTCGAACGGATGCTGGCGATGCGGGCCTACATGCGTGCCAAGACCGTCGACGGCGTCCACGACGAAGAGACGCCGAAACGGGTCGGCCTCAGGCCCGAACAGATCGACGAAATGTACCACATCATGGCGATCGCCAACTTCGAGGACCGCTTCGTGATCCCGACCGCACACCGCGAACTCGGCGAAGATGCCTACGACCTGAGAGGGTCGTGCGGCTTCTCGTTCGGCAACGGCTGCTCGGATGGCGAAACCGGGACCGGGCTGTTTGGCGCACCGAGCAAGATCAAGACGCCGATGGGGGTTGAATAATGCACACCACACTCAAAATCTTTTCGGCGCTACTCACGTATCCGAGTGCAGAACTCAAAGATGCGGCAGAGGAACTGAGGCGAGCGATCGAAAACGACAAGGCCCTGTCGAAACAACAGCGTGCCGGGATCGCACGCTTGCTTGGCGACTTCGAGAGCAAGGATCTGTTCGACCTGCAGGAGCGCTACATCCTGCTGTTCGATCGCACCCGGTCGCTGTCGCTGCACCTGTTCGAGCATGTTCATGGCGAAAGTCGTGACCGGGGCCAGGCGATGGTCGACCTGCAGCAGCTCTACGAGTCGCACGGTCTCGCGTTCGCAAGCACCGAGCTGCCGGACTTCCTGCCGCTGTTCCTGGAATTCGCATCGACGATACCGGATGGCGAAGCGCGTGCGCTGCTCGCCGAGACCGCACACATTTTCGCTGCGATCCGCCAGCGCCTGAAGAAACGCGGCTCGGCCTACGAGGTGGTCTTCTGGTGCCTGGAGAGCCTTGCCAAGGGAAAGCCGGACCCGGCGGCCGTCAAGGCGATGCTGGCGACGCCTGATCCGGATGCGAACGACCTCGAGGCGCTTGATGCGGCCTGGGAAGAGGAGGAAGTGCGCTTCGGCCCGGCCACCGCGGACTGCGGCCATGAAGGCCTCGCCGCAAAGCTGCGCGCCGGTACGCGACCGGCACCGGGCATCGTACCGCCCGAGCGCCAGCGCACCGTATTTACGCATTCACCATCAAACCGCGCCTGAGGAGGGCCCTGATATGCGCGATGTCCTCAATCACATCGTCTTTGGCTGGTATCCCTACCTGGCGCTCACGGTGTTCCTGCTCGGCAGTCTCATTCGCTTCGACCGCGAGCAGTACACCTGGAAGACCGGCTCCAGCCAGCTGCTGCGTCGACGCCAGTTGATGATCGGATCGAACCTGTTCCATGTCGGCATCCTGATCATATTCTTTGGCCACCTGGTTGGGCTGCTGACACCCATCGCGTTTTTCGATGCGTTTGGAATCAGTCACGGCTTCAAGCAGGTGTTGGCCATCGTGGTTGGCGGGATCGCCGGGATTGCCTGCCTGATCGGCATCGCCATGCTGACCCATCGCCGGCTCTATGATCCCCGCATCCGTGCGACATCTTCTGCGGGCGACATCTTCATCCTGCTCTTGCTGTTCGCCCAGCTGCTGCTCGGGCTTGCGACGATACCGATCTCGATGGGCCATCTCGACGGCCACGAGATGGTGAAGTTCATGAACTGGGCGCAGGGCATCCTGACCTTGCAGTCGGACTCGTGGCGGCTGGTTGCCGATGTACATCCGATCTTCAAGGCGCACCTGTTCCTCGGCATGACGATCTTCCTGGTCTTCCCGTTCACCCGCCTGGTGCACGTGTGGAGTGCGCCGATCTGGTATCTCGGGCGGCGTGGCTACCAGGTCGTGCGCTCACGCAACGCGTCCGAGCGGGGAGTGAGCCGATGACCTGTCTCACCCATCAGGTCGCCCGCGAGGCGCCACGAACACCGCTCGTGATCAACGGCATCGAAGTGCCGCACGATGAGATTGCGCGGGAGGTGCAGCATCACCCGGCGCCGACGCCGATCGAGGCATGGCAGGCAGCGGCGCGAGCCCTCGCCGTGCGCACGATGCTGTTGCACGAGGCGGCACGCCTTGGGCTCGCACCGGACCCGACAGGGGAACCGGGCGGGGCACGAGAAACCGACGAAGAGGCGCTGGTCCGTCAAGTCATCGAACAGGAAGTGACGGTGCCACAACCGTCGCCGCAGGACTGCAAGCGTTACTACCAGCAGAACCGATCGCGTTTTCGCACGCCGTCGATTGCGGAGGCATCGCACATTCTGCTGGCCGCATCGCCATCGGATGCCAAGGCCTATGCCGCCCGGCGCGCCGAGGCGACACACTGCATCGCAACGCTTGGCGGCAATCCGACCGGCTTTGCCGCACTCGCAAGGGATGTGTCGGATTGCCCGTCAGCGGCGCAGGGCGGCAACCTCGGCCAACTGTCGTCAGGTCAAACGACGCCGGCGTTCGAAGCGGCATTGGCCGATATGGAACCGGGCGAGATCAGTTCGGAGCCGGTCGAGAGCCCGTATGGGTTTCACATCATCTATCTGCAGCGCCGCATCGAGGGGCGCCAGCTACCCTTCGAGGCGGTCGAGCGGCGCATTGCGGGGTACCTGTCGGACAAGGTCAGCCGGATGGCAACGGCACAGTACCTCGCCCGTCTCGCGGCGCGCGTGCAAATCACCGGCATCGACCTGCCGGATGTTCAGGACCTGCGGGTATATTGAGGAGGGCGTCATGCTGCTTGGGAAACTCATCAAAGAACTGCGCGATGAGAGCAATGCCGTCGAAACCGTCATCGCGCTCGGCGACCTTGGGCTGTTGTTGCGTGTGGAGAAGGTCGCCGCGGATAACGATCTGCGCTTCGGCGAGGCCGTCACCCGGGCCGTCGGGCAATTCACGGCACATGCCGATGCGGATCAGTGGACGCAGTTGATGAGCATTATCAACCGCGCCGACGATCCTGGCTCCGCCGCGCTCCAGCAGATGTTGAACGTTGCGTTGCCGCACGGAGGCTGAACAAACGCCTGAGAACAACCATGGCAAAACCCGCCCGAAAGAGAACGCGCTCGACCACGGCACTTGGCAAGCTTGCGCCGCAGCTGATCAAAACGCCGCTCGACTATATCCTTGCGGACCACCATCGCCAGCGCGAGTTGTTCAGCCTGTGCGACGCCATGGCGGAGGCTGAAACCTTCGACGCGGAACTGGCCGACATCATCGCGACGTTCCTTGAAACCGAAATGGAACTGCACGTAATCGATGAGGAGGAGGACCTTTTCCCGATGCTGCGCCGACGCCTGCAGCCGGACGATGATGCCGAGCGCATCATGGGCCTGCTGTCCGGAGAGCATGCCGCCGACGAGGCCCTGGGCAACGAGATCTGCCAAGCGCTGCGTGACGGCATTCGAACGAAGTGCACAACGATCGAAGCGCATCTGCGCAACGCCCTGCTGACCTTCGCCGATCGACAACGACGCCACCTCGCGGTCGAAAACGCGATTGTGTTGCCGCTTGCGGCAACCCGCTTATCGAAGCGCGATCTCGCTGATCTCGGTCGCCGCATGGCCGTGCGACGCGGTATCAGTCTGTCGCAGGATTGAACATGATTGAAGACCTGTTTGCCCAGAACATTGCCTGGTCGCTGTCCAAGACGCGCAATGACCCGGATTTCTTCCGACGCCTCGCAGCCCAGCAGAGCCCGCGCTATTTGTGGATCGGGTGCTCCGACAGCCGCGTGCCCGCCAACGAGATCGTCGGCTTGGATCCCGGCGAAATGTTCGTGCATCGCAACATTGCCAATGTCGTACATTCGAGTGACATGAACCTGCTGGCGGTACTCGAATACGCGGTCCGGTCGCTCGCCATCGAGCACATCATCATCTGTGGACATTATGGCTGCGGCGGCGTCCATCGCGCTCTGCAAGGCGGTCACGACGGCATTGTCGACAACTGGCTGGCGCCGATCGTCGATCTCCACGATCGCCGCCAGGACGTGTTGCAGCCGATCGGTCATGAGGCGGCCCGCGTCAACCGTCTGTGCGAACTGAACGTCGAACTGCAAGTGCGCCGCATCGCAGCAACCCCGATTGTCAATGCTGCCTGGCGCAACGGCAGCAAACTCGAAATTCACGGCTGGATCTACGGGCTCAAGGACGGCTTGCTGCGCGATCTCGAGGTGTCTCTGACCAACCTTGAAGATTTCGACCGCGCCCGCCATGGCACCGACGACACGCATCAGCCGCATACCGTAGGCACCAGCGAAGCGGGCCACCTGAGTCGGAGCAAGGCAGTTCGCCTGCTGTCCACTGGCAATCGGTCAAGCCGACGCCACAACACCACCGACCAAACGGAGAATGACACATGACCGCCAAGCTGCCCGAGGCTGCGCAACGCACCGCAGATGACTTTCCCGAAATCTGGGCGGCCTATCAGGCGCTTGGCAAGGCGACGGAAGCGGCCGGTCCGCTCGATGCGAAGACCATACGCCTGGTGAAACTCGGTATCGCCATCGGCGCGTCCTTCGATAGTGCGGCACGCTCGCACATCCGGCGTGGATTGCGCGAAGATGGCGTCAGCGCCGAGGAACTGCGTCACGCGGCACTGCTCGCGATCACGACCGTCGGATGGTCCCGTGGTGTCGCAGCACTCGACTGGATCAAGAAGGTCGAGGGTGAGGCGTGAAGACTGCGTGGCGTTGACCGACGTGGACGCCTTGGCTGGGGGCAAGCCCGCGGCGGGGACTTGTGTCCTGGTGGTCACAGGTGTGCCAAGAAGACCGTCTTTGTACGAACGTAAAATCCCAAGGACGCTCAGGTCAGCTAAATGTAGCGCTGCTGAACTGACGTCTTCAGCCGATCATCACCGTCGACTTCAGTCAGCAACAGTGATCAAATCGTTTAGGAGTTCAGCAATGAACGTTCGAAGTTTGCTGGGTGTGCTTGCCGTCTGCCTGTTTGCCGTCGTTTTGACTGCACCGGCCCACGCCAAGGTGTGCAAGAAGTCCCGCGTATCTGGATTGAGCGGATGGAATATCACGGCTGTCGGCGCCCGCATCGGCGCGCGCAAAGCCTGGCGTCGCAAGGTCCGAAGGCTCTACGGCCGGCGCTATGCCCGTTGGGCACGGGCAAATGCAAAGAGCATTGGATGCTGGACTGCAAACCGCAACAGCGTACGCCGCCAGCGCTGCCGGGCCCTCGCCCGTCCTTGCCGGCGTTGATTGCATAGAACCAGTCGGCCGGCCGGAAAGCATGTGGTCTTCCGGCCGGCCGACTGAGCGCCCTGTTGCCGGTCTGTCAGCCGAGCTGCCTCAGTGACGGACGACGTGGCGGTAAATAGATCAGGCTCGCATCACTGCCAGATTGCGGTGAGATAGAAGGCGTAGCCGCCGAGAAAGACGGCGCCGAGCGGGCGGTTGAGTTGGCGCGAGAAGTATACCGCGGCGAGCAGCAGCACGGCGGCTGCGAGCATCACAAAGTTGTCGAAGCGTACGATCTCGACAGGCACATCGGTCGGCGAGATGAGCGCGATCGTGCCACCGATCGCAAGCAGATTGAAGACGCACGAGCCGAGGACGTTGCCGAGCGCGACATCTGCCTGGCGCCGAAGGGCGGCAACCACGGCGGTCACGATTTCCGGCAGCGACGTGCCAAACGCCACGATCGTCAAGCCGACAACGGTCTCGCTGACGCCAATCTGCATCGCCAGTGATACGGCCGAGCCGACAACCAGATGACCACCCAGAACAAGCAGCCCAAGACCGGCCAGAACCGATCCGCCCATGACAAGGAGAGACTCGCGTTCCGGCCGCGAGGCGGCTGAAGCGGCGTCGTGAGCGCCCGCCGGCTCAGGAAACGGCGAGCCATCATCGACCTCGATGTGCCTTTCCCGGCGCACGGCGTAGATCAGGTAGATCGACAACACAATCAGCAGCACGGCCCCGATTGCCGGCGTCAGCTCGAGCAAGGCGCAAAGCGCCACGAACGCCACCGTGAGGCCGCACACAATGATCGTGTCCGTGCGAACGTGAGAGGTGGTCAGAACGATCGGCGCAATAAGGGCGGCAATGCCGAGCACAACGAGAATGTTGATGATGTTGGAGCCGACGATGTTGCCAAGCGCGATGCCCGGCGCACCGAGCAACCCGGCCTCGATACTGGTCACCAGTTCCGGCATTGAGGACCCGAACCCGATGATGACGGCGCCAATGACGAAGGCCGACACGCGCAATCTTTCGGCAAGCTGTACCGCACCACGCACCAGCACCTCGCCACCCGCGACCAGGAGGCCAAATCCGACCAGTATCAGAATCGTGCTCGAGACCATCGTGTTTCCCATGTCGATTGATCGGCTCCCAAAAAAGCAGCGGCGCTGCAAAACGCATCGCCGCTCACTCACCAACAACCAAAACTCAACTGGAGGACGACGGTCGTCGTTTCGACAGATCAATGCCAACGCGTCCGCCTCGATCGGCGATCGACACGACAAGTTGGTCGAATTGCCCTTTGTGGAGAGGCGATAGACCGGTGCCCGACTAAGAGCCATCAGAGATCGATAGATGGCGGTTGCGCCACCCGGCACCAAGCTAAATGCCATGAAGTTTTGATAGGGTTCATCTATCGAACCAGGAGAGGAGGTGGTTGTTTGAACCGCGCTGCATCGCGTGCAGTCGATAGAGATTCTCAATCAAAAAAACAAAAGCAACCGGGTCGACGGAGAAATAGGAAACCCCCACCTCCTTATCATTGGCAAGCAAATTGAGGAGTTTCAGATTCATGACTCAGCTCGCGCACCCGATCGTCAAGCGCCTCATGCGGCGCAAGGATGCCATCGAGGCCCGCATTTCAGAGGAGTTGATGCGGCCTTTGCCAGACATGCTGACACTGCAGGGTTTGAAGCGCGCGCGCCTTTCCCTGAAGGACCGGATCGCGCACGCCGTGAAGACCAGGACCTATGAGGTCCTGCCCAATCCGATTCGCATTCGCTGAGCGCGCAAGGACTGCAGCCGTTGTCGGGACGGACGGAGGAGCAGGCATGTCGGACGCATCCGCATGGCAACAGGTCATTGCACTCGTGCGCGAGCATGAATACCTGATCGAAGCCATTGTCTTTCTGCTCGGCTTCGCGGAGTCGCTCGTGCTGGTATCGTTCTTCGTTCCGGCCAGCGTGCTGTTCCTGGCCATCGCGGCCTTGCACTCGGCCGGCGATGGTCCGTTCATCCCGATCCTGCTGGCCGGCGCCGTCGGTTGTTTGACCGGAGATATTGTCTCCTATGCGATCGGCTGGCGACTGCGCCGGCGCGTCAGATCCGTCTGGCCCTTCAGCGCCCGGCCGGACCTACTGGTCCGTTCGCGCCTGATGATCCGTCGTCACGGCGTCTACGCGATATTCGCATCGAAGTTCATCGGGCCGTTACGTCCGGTGACGCCGATGTTCGCCGGCGCGACGTACATGCCCTGGGCGAGCTTCGCCGGCGCCAGCGCCGCCTCTTCGCTGCTCTGGGCGCTGGCGTTCCTCGCGCCAACCTACTACGGGCTGCAGCTTTTGAGCTGACAGGCGGCTTGGGCAAGTCAGTCCGAAGTGCGACCTGGCGCGGCTATAGAGCTAGCGCTCCAAGATTTGGAAATGAGAGAAGCTTTTTTTGACTGTATCTCTAATGTGCTGGGCGAGTTGCTCGAATTCGGGTTTGCGTGCCGATGTATCGCGCCACAGCAGGCCGATCGTTCGATAAAGCGCGCGGCCCTTGAGTTCGATGGGTTTGACACTGGCATCCCGGCTCAGAGCCGAATGGACGTAGAGGCCGGGCAGGAACGACAATCCCATGCCCATGCCGACCATTTGTCGGACAGTGTCCAGGCTCGTTCCCTCGTAGTCGGTAAGCAACTCCGCACCGAACTCATCGCAAAGCCCTTCGACCTGCTCGCGCAGGTGGTGTCCGGATTCCAGCGTGAGGATCGACCTGTGCTTCAGCTCCTTGCGCTCGATTTGCTCGCGCGCACTGAGATCGCTGTCGGCAGGGACGACCAGGTAGAGCGGCTCGCGAAACAGCGATACCGAATCCAGGTTATCCGCACGCACGGGCAGCGGCATGATGATGACATCGTACTTGCCTTCGTCCAGTCCATCGGGAAGGTTGCGCGGCACATCCTCTCGCACGTAAAGCTTGAGATCGGGATAGGCGCGGTGAATGCGCGGCACGACGCGGGGCAAAAGGTAGGGACCAATCGTCGGCGGCAGCCCCAATCGGATGGTGCCTCCGGGCTCTCCCAGCTTGTGCGTGGCAACGTCCCGGATTTCCTGCACATCACGTATGATCCGCTTGGCGATGTCGGCAATCTCGCGGCCGATCGGTGTCAGCAGAACGCGCGATCGGCTGCGCTCCACCAACTGCGTGCCGAGGGTCTGCTCGAGCGTGCCGAGTTGCGCGCTGAGTGTCGGCTGGCTGACGCCGACCTTGGCCGCCGCGCGCCGAAAGTGGCGCTGGTCATCGACTGCGAGCAGGTATTCCAGCTGTCTCAAACTCGGCATTGCTCTCTCCACGTCCAGAAAATCGGTTCCACGACAGATAGGAAAAATCTATCAAAATGCAACAATTTTGCGGATTGATATTTTGGGTGTGCACGCCAAATCCACCCAAGGGCCGGCTAGCTACCGACGCGTTGGTGCATGGGCGGAGTTCGGAAGCCATCTCATCGACGGGGAGCAAGAAGCCGTGATTCAATTCTTGAAACAACCGGTTGCCATCAAGCGTGGCGCCCAGGCCTTTTTTCAGCACCAGGCGGCGGGCGGCGTGCTTCTCATGGCTGCAGCCGTGCTTGCGCTGATCCTCGACAATTCCGCGCTGGCCTGGCTCTATGACGGGTTGCTGAAAACCCCGGTCGTCATTCAGATCGGTGCGCTCGAGCTGAACAAGCCGCTGCTGTTGTGGATCAACGACGGCCTCATGGCGGTCTTCTTTTTCCTTGTCGGCCTGGAAATCAAACGCGAAGTGATCGAGGGACGCCTTTCCAACCTGCGGCAAGCGGGTCTGCCGATCATGGCGGCAATTGGCGGCATGATCGTGCCGGCTGGGATCTACATCGCGATCAACTCAGGCGATCCGAGCGCATTGAACGGCTGGGCCATTCCAGCCGCCACCGACATCGCGTTCGCGCTCGGCGTGCTGGCCCTGATGGGGCCGCGCGTGCCGGTTGCATTGAAGGTCTTCCTCCTGGCGCTTGCCATTATCGACGACCTCGGCGCGATCATCATCATCGCCCTGTTCTACACATCGAAACTGTCACCGGAAGTCCTGGTCATCGCAGCGCTGGGTGCCGCCGCGCTCGGCTACCTCAACTACCGTGGGGTCACGCGGATCGCGCCTTACCTGGTCATCGGACTGATCGTCTGGGTCTGCGTATTGAAGTCGGGCGTGCATGCAACCCTGGCCGGTGTCGTGATTGCACTGTTCATCCCACTCAGGGCAACCAACGAGGAGGGCAAGTCGCCACTCAAAGAGATCGAGCACGGACTGGCGCCCTGGGTGGCATTCGGGATCATGCCGATCTTTGCCTTCGCGAACGCCGGCGTTTCGCTGCAGGGTCTGACACTCGCCGATCTTTTCGCGGGAATTCCGCTCGGCATCGCAGCTGGCCTGTTCATCGGCAAGCAGCTCGGCATCATGGGTTTTGTCTGGGCCGGCGTGAAGCTCGGCATCGCCCGGCTACCCGATGGCGTCACCTGGCTCCAGATCTACGGTGCCGCGTTGCTGGCCGGTATCGGCTTTACGATGAGCTTGTTTATCGGGACGCTGGCGTTCTCCGATCCCGAGCATGCCGCTGCCGTTCGCATCGGCGTACTCGTCGGATCGCTCCTCTCGGCGATAACAGGCGCCATCGTCCTGCGACTGGCGCTACCCACTGAAGCAGCAGCGCCACTGAAGACGGCCCCCAAGGCCACCTAACTCAGGAGTGCCAAGGCATGACAATTCCATCCGACCTGCACAAGGGCTACCAGCGCTTCCGCGAGCATCGTTATGCCATCGAGGAGTGCCACTACCGGCAAATCGCCGAGGGGCAAAGCCCGCATACGATGGTCATCGGATGTGCCGACAGCCGGGTCGACCCGGCTACGATCTTCGATGCCAAGCCCGGTGAACTCTTTGTCGTGCGCAACATCGCGGCCCTCGTGCCGCCGTGTGAGCAAAGCGGCAGTTATCATGGCACGTCGGCGGCCATCGAGTTCGCGGTCACCGCGCTCAAGGTAAAGACCCTAGTCGTGCTCGGTCATGGCCTGTGCGGCGGCGTGGCTGCCTCGCTTGCCGCGGCGCAGGAGCGACCGGTCGGCACTTTCATCGGACCGTGGGTCGAGATGCTAACGCCGCTGCGCGATGAACTCCTCGAGCGCACGCCATCATCTCATGGCTCGACCCGCCAGAAGGCATTGGAACGCATGGCGATCCAGCAATCACTCGACAACCTGATGACCTTTGCGTTCGTTGCGAGCGCCGTCGAGAGCGGGACACTGCGCCTTGAAGGCGCCTGGTTCTCGATCGCCGAGGGTAAGCTGCAATGGCTCGACTGGGACAGCGGCACGTTCGGTGACGTGGCGCCCCGACCGGATATCGCCGCCTAATGCCGGTATTGCGCAGGGCTATGATGGACCTTTTGATGGTGCGACCTCGCAAAGTCACGGATCGCGGCGCGGTGCGGCGGGAACTCGGCGCGTTCATCGAGTCGCCGCGCGCGGTGGCGGTGATTACAGCCTTGATCGTGGTCAACGCCGTTGCGCTCGGACTCGAAACCGATGCGTGGATCATGGCTGCGCACGGCGATTGGCTGCGCTCGCTCGACCGCGCGATCCTCTTGTTCTTCACGTTCGAATTGGCGATCAAATTGTACGCCCATCGATGGCGCTTTTTTCGCTCCGGGTGGAACACGTTCGATCTGTTGATCGTCGCCATCGCGTGGGTTCCTGCCGCGGGACCACTGGCCGTCCTGCGCGCACTGCGTGTGCTGCGGGTGCTGAGGTTGTTGTCCGTCGTGCCGCAGTTGCGCCGCGTGATCACCGCGATCGGACACTCCATTCCCGGCATGGTGTCGGTGATCGGGGTCTTGTGCCTGGTCTTCTACGTCTCGGCGGTATTGTGCACAAACCTGTTCGGCCAGCATCCTGATCCGCGCATGCAGGAATGGTTCGGCTCGATCGGCGCGTCGGCATACACGCTGTTCCAGATCATGACGCTCGAGAGCTGGTCGATGGGCATCGTGCGCCCGACGATGGAGCTGTTCCCTTATGCCTGGGTGTTCTTCGTGCCGTTCATCATCGTGACGAGTTTTGCGGTCCTGAACCTGTTCATCGGAATCATCGTCGACGCGATGCAGACGGCTCAGGAGGAGCCTCGCGAAAGCGACCGGGCGGAGATCAAGCAATTCACGCACGACGAGATCGCGGCGCTGCACGGGCGTTTCGATGTGCTGCAAAAGCAGCTCGACGCGTTGTCGAAGGAGAAGAAGTCGGTGCGGCAGTAGGGTGGGCGCGGAAAGAGATGGCCGGCTGGGTCAACCGGCACGGCGCTTACTCCCGTCACGCCGTCCAGGCCCGCCACAAGAACGAGGCGCCGGCAAACACCACCATGGCCTCGATGATCCCGACATGGACGGCGGCCGACAAGCGGGTGAGCATCCAGCGCGCCGCAAATGCGCCGGGGAATGTCGCCAGCCCGATCGCGATGCCCAGCGTCAATTCCGGGACCTTGATCAGCCCGTAGATCGAGAACATGCCGGTTCGCACAAAGGTAATGAGCAGGCCGACGACGGCGTCGGTGCCGACCAGGGCGGGGCCGGCCAGCCCCATTCCGAGAAGACAGGCGATCAACAACACGCCGACGCCTGGCGTCGTGCCGGTCAAGACGCCGAAGATGAAACCGCCGACGACGAGACTGCCGCGTTCGACCTTGATGACGCGGCCCGCGAACCAGCGCCGGAGACCGATCGAGGCAATCAGGAACAGGCCGAGGAACACGGCCAGGAAATCGACCGGCATGCTCTTGTAGATGTAGGTGCCAACGAAGACGCCGGGGATGATCGCCAGAATGAGGGGGCCCACCAGATCAAGCCGGACATGGCCTCGATAGACCCAGATGCGCGCAATATTGGCGATCACCATGGCGACAGCCATGACCGGTACAACACCTTTGATGCCAACCAGCGGCACCAGAAACGGCATGACGAGAATGCCGGCACCAAACCCGCTCAGTGCGCCGAGAATGGAAGACAAGAAGGCAGCGGTCACCGCGACAACCAGATCGGTCGTGTTCCAATCCAATGGCGAGCTCCGAGTGACGGGGTTTTCAACCGATGACGGGTTCAACGCCGTCGTGGACAGTTCGGGCTAGCATGTTCGCCGCCGAAACGCCAAAGACTGCATGGCATCGCGTGCGTCAATGGTTGAGCCTTGGCGCAGTCATCGGTGAGAGGTGGATGATGGCGTTTGGTCGAACGAGGTCGGTCGGGTCGATCACCAAGGCGGCATCGGTACCGGCTTCGCCGCAATCATCTCACGTTCTGATTTCGGCCATGGGCTTGCCGCGGCCAACTCTCGTCTTGCTTGCATTTCCACCATTCGGGAGACCCGAACCCGTAACGATCGCAGTAGTCAGATGCCTGCACCAGCGAGCACGCGGCGACCAGGATCGATATCGCCAGCAATATGCGCATCATCTGCTCCTCGAAGGTTGTCCGCCGGGTGCATCAAATCCTGCACCACGTGTCAAGGAATTCTACGGTCCTGGCGACGGCGAAAAAAAGAGCCCCGCAACAATAGCGGGGCTGAGTGGATGGTCGCTGTGACGCCCATCCGAGTTCCGAAGCGTCTCCTGTACTACGTGAGGAAGGAGAACAATAGGAGACACAAACAAGTCTAGCGCTGTCGCATGCACGACGGTTTGATCCAGGTCAATGTGAAGATGAAAGCCTACCCCATCAATCTCGCCGCGGTCGGTGGCTTCGGCGAAGCATCCTCTCAACAAAAAATCGCCGCACCAGAACGATGCGGCGATACAGTTGATCAGGGGAACTGCACAGGAGGTACAGACACTCAAACATAACACTGCAGCTCGTCTGTCACGTGCACAATGTTTGAACAATTCTCGCCGGTTCTTTGAGCAGGCGCCTGGGATTGACGGCACGATCGACGAGGGGGCGGCGGCGCCCGTCGTCTCCGTGCACCCGCGTCGCTTGGTCCCTAACGCCGCATTGCGCACTTTGCGCGGCGTTCCTGTTCGTTTGCTATTCGAGCCCGTCGTCGCGCCGTGACTTCGAACTGTGCGGTCGAAGCAGGAAGTAACCAAAGAACAGGGTCGTGCCCGCCATGGCGACAATCCTATCGTAGTTGCCCCACGCGCCCGGCGGAAAATCAAAAGCAAGCCACCAAACCCAGACAAGCATGGCGGCCGAAAGCCAGAATCGATAGCACTTGAGCCGGTTCTTTGCGTATTCCTTGATCGTCATATCCGGACATCGTGGTGGTGAGTGGATCGGGCTAGGGGGCTTTGAAGGGGCCGCAAGCGGTCCGCGGGACCTGACGTACGCTGTGGCGTCGCGTGGCGACTTCGCAAGTACCACCATAGAACACTGCAACGGTTTGTGATCATGGTAGGCCCGGAGGGACTTGAACCCCCAACCAGACGGTTATGAG
>JBPCVZ010000324.1:0-3671 GCA_051010015.1 Hyphomicrobiaceae bacterium | reverse complement strand
TTTATCGCTGAGTCACGCCTCTTTTAAGCTGCGGGCACCTGGGACTCTCACCACAGGCAGGACGGCAGGGCGTCACTATAACGCCGCGCGTACGTTGCGCCGGCGCGTGACCTGCAGCCCGCCCCCTCTCGTGGACGCCTCCGGACGAACGGCCCTTCAGTGGACGGGATGCAATGAGTATGACATGGGCTGCAACAGCGGGGATAAACGGTGGTTGGGGTTAATGAGTGGCGGGGGAGGATTGTTGCCTTGACCGACGTGCTGCAGATGCATGTCGACTCGGCACTGGACGTCGAATTAGAGCGCCGGGCGATAAATATGAGTCAATTCTGTTCGCAAACGGTGAGTCGCCCAGCAGGAGAGCGGCGCTGCGGGCAAGCCGTTCGACGCACTGGGCGGCCGCCGTTTGCGAACCCTGCGGGCCGGGCGGATTTGCCCCGATCTCGGCGCGTCCCATCTCATCCGTAGCACCGCTCCGCATTTCGACGGTCCACCTGATCTCGGAACAAATCCGCGCGGCAAAATGGTTCATATTTCTCGCCCGGCGCTCTAGGCTGTGGATCGTGTAACCGCCGACACGCGATGTAAGGTGAGGTGAGTAATGGCAACAGCGCCAAGGTATGACATCGACCCGAAGGCGTTCTGGGTCGACCCCTATGACGACCTCGCCCGGATGCGGCGCGAGCGGCCGATCGCCTTCGTGCCGCAACTCGGCGCGACGCTGCTCACCCGGCGCGACGACATCTTTGAAAATGAAAAGAAGATCGACGTGTTCTCATCCGATCAGCCGGACGGCCTGATGACGACGCTGATGGGGCAGAACCTGATGCGCAAGGATGGCGACGCGCATATGGCCGAACGCCACGCGATCTTCCCGAGCGTGTCGCCGAAGACAGTGAAGAACGTCTGGCGGGCGCAGTTTGAGCGCGAGACGGACCGCATCCTTAGCGACCTCGCCAGCCGACAGGGCGGCGACCTGGTGGCCGATTTCGCGATGCCGGTGTCAGCCGAGGCGCTCAAGGCGATCACCGGGCTCACGACCATGCACTTCGCCGAGATGAACCGCGTCAGCCAGGGCATGATCGACGGTTGCGCGAACTATCTCGGGGATCCGCGGGTGGAGGCGACGTGCCACGACTGCACGGCATCGATCGACCGGCATATCGATGAGATGATCCCCGTCGTGACGCAGGCGCCGGACATGTCACTGCTGTCCGTGCAGCTGCAAGCGGGCCTGACGGACGCGCAGGTCCGGGCCAACATCAAGCTCGCCATTTCGGGCGGCCAGAACGAGCCGCGCGATGCGATTGCAGGTGCAGCCTGGGCACTGCTGACACATCGCGACCAGCTCAAGATGGTGTTGGACGGAACGGTGCCTTGGCTCAAGGTTTTCGAAGAATATGCGCGGTGGATCTCGCCGATCGGCATGTCGCCGCGGCGCGTCGCGCGGCGCTACGCGATCGGGGACGTCATCTTTGAGCCGGACGACAGGGTGTTCTTGATGTTTGGATCGGGCAATCGCGACGAAACGGTGTTCGAGCGGCCCGACGCGTTCGATGTCACGCGCGATGTCGCGAAGTCGATCTCGTTCGGCGCCGGGCCGCACTATTGCGCCGGCGCCTGGGCGTCGCGCTGCCTGATCGCGGATGTGGCATTGCCGAAATTATTCGCCGCCCTGCCGCGTCTGCGATTGGCGCGTGACGGTGATGTCGCATTCGGCGGATGGGCATTTCGCGGACCGCTCACGGTGCCGTGTGTTTGGGATTAGAGCGCCGGGCGATCAGTAAACGCAACCGCGCGGCCGGTTGAAACAGTTGCGTTTGGTTCGATCGCTGGTTGGGTCACCGAGGCCGCGGGTGCTAACGCAGACCCGCCAATCACGACACTCGCTCGAGTTCTGCACGTTCTTGGGGCGGCGCGTGGTGGTCTTTTTGCGCGTGGTGCGTTGCGGCTTACGAGGTTTCGTGCGGTCGGGATTGGCCGTTGCCGGTTGGCGGGCGCTCGCGCAGGCCTTGCCGCTTGAGCGGACGAGAGACACTGTTTGCGCCGTCAATGGCGACTTTGCGCGTGTCGTCCCGATGGCGCGGGCAAGCGCGCGGGCGCTCGCCGGCCCCCACATCCCGTCCAGCCGCCCACGATAACAGCCGAGCCGACGCAGCACTTGCTGCAATCGCCTGTGAATCGCATGCGTATCGCGGTTCACTTTGTCCGGCGAGCCCGCCGATGGCAGCGATGAAACGCGCACTTTTTCCTGATCAGACTTCTCGATCTCAGCCTTCTGACGCTGCCTTGCAAGTGCCGCCTGCTGCTGCGCTGCGAGCGCCTTGGCTTGGGCCCGCTTGAGCTTGGCTTCCGCCTCCTGCTGCGCGCGGCGCGCGGCCTCGGCATCCGCCAGCGCCTTCTTGTAGGCACTTTCGCGCTGTGCTTCCTGCGCCTTCTTGAGCGCTGCTTCACGCTCGCGCTTGGCACGCTGGCGGTCCTGCTCGGCGAGGCGCGCCTTGCGCTCCTCGACCTCCTGGCGCACTTCGTTGCTCCATTGCCGCTTCAGTTCCTGGACCAGGATGGTGGCGAGATCGGCAAAATGCCCTTTCGGGTATTTTTCGAGATAGCTCTCGAGCAACCGCGTGTTCTTGCTGTTCTTGACCGAATCCCAATAGCTCAGCTCGAATTGCGTCGGGCCCGTGCGCGGCCTTGGTGGCTGTCTCGGCTTAGCTTCCTGACGTGCCATCGGAAAGAAATAAAAGGGCTGCGTCAGCGACGAACTATCCCATGGCGTTTGCTGACGCCTGGTTGTCCGGCGCACGTCGCGGCGCACGCGGCGCATCATCAATGCAATATCAAGCCCCCGCGTTGGCAGATGCTTGATCAGCGCATCGGCGAACGGGCTATGGCGGCCTTCGCCGTCGAGCGCGACGGTGTTGGGCGCTGTCGAGAAAGCAACGTAACTGCCGTCCGGCGCCGAGACCTGGGCCAGGCCGCGACCGACCTGCAGGGCGCGCGTCGTTGTCGAAAGTGAGCGCAGGCGTCGCGCCAGGCCCGGATTGTTGCGACACGCATCGAGGATGAAGATGCTGGTGCGGCCGGGCGCTTCCAACTCGCTGACCAATGTCGAGACGGCAACGGTCTGCCAGGTCAGGTCCGTGGTCCGCTGGATGTCCGCGTCGACTGGGATGAGATAGTTTTCGCCATCGACCTGTACGCCATGGCCAGCGAAGAACAACAGGGCGGCCTTGGCACCCGGCAACGTGGTGGCAAACTGGTTGATCGTGCGGCGCATGTCATCGAATTTCAGATCGGTGCCAAGCGTGACCTTGAAGCCGGCACTGCGCAGCTTGTCGGCGACGGCCACCGCATCGGGCACCGGATTGCGCAGCTTCGGCTGAACCGTGTAGTCGCCATTGCCAATCACCAGCGCGACGCGGTCGGCAGCCCAACCGGTCGCGACGCTAAGAATCAGAAAAACGACTAAGAACAATATCCGCATTGCCCGCTCCTGCATTGGTGGGCCTGGCTTCAAAAGATCGTGTTCAATGCAGCCGATCTACTACTGAATTTCCGGCAGCTGGCCTCAAAGTATCGTTCGCGTTCGCAGGGCGACAGACGCGCAGCGTACAATTACGCGTGACCGCCGTTCAGCATAGTCCGGAATCGGACAAAAGTGAGCCCCGACG
>JBPCVZ010000323.1:0-39828 GCA_051010015.1 Hyphomicrobiaceae bacterium | reverse complement strand
ACCAGCCTGCCGAGCAACTCGCCGGTCGGCAGCCGCATGGCGATCATGCTCGGCGGTGCCGCGTTCAACGCCGCCGGCAAACTCAAGGAGAAGTTCAGGCGCATTGCGGCCCGGCAGTTCGGCGTGGGCCCCGGCGAGGTGGTCTATCGCGATGGCGACGTGCGCACGGCTGACGGCTCGCAATCGCTCAGTTGGATGGACATCGTCACGATCGCCTATCGCCACTTCCACCAGATGCCGGACGGCGAACCACCCGGTCTCGAAGTCACGGACGTCTATCAGGTGCCGACCGGCGGCGAGCTGCCGACCGCGGATGGCCGGGTGCAGATGTATCCGTGCCACTCATTCGAGTATCACTGCGTGCTGCTGTCGCTCGACCCGGTGCTCGCCAAGCCGGAGATCCATCGCTATGTCATCGGTCACGATTGCGGCACGGTGATAAATCCGCACATCGTCAAGGGCATGACCCTGGGTGGCATCGCGCACGGCATCGGTGCCGCCTTATTCGAGGAGTTCTCCTATGACGAACAAGGCCAGATGACGGCCCAGACGCTGGCCGATTATCTGCTGCCCTCATCGCACGAGATCCCTAAGGTCGACATCGTCGAGCACTGCACGCCGTCGCCGTTCACGGTGCTTGGCCAGAAGGGGTCGGGCGAATCCGGCTACCTCGGCGCGCCGGCCGCGATGTCGGGCGCGATCAACGACGCCTTGGCGCCGCTCGGCATCACGATCGAGAAACTTCCCATCCGCGTCGCCGCGCTCTCCGATCGCATTGCAGCAGCCACCGACGGCGATGCATAACCGCAAGAACCCTCCACAGCGGACGAACTCATGATTATCGACAGCCATGCCCACCTTGCACCGAAGAGTCTGATCGAGGCGACCCGTGCGCAACGCAGCGCCTTCCCCTCCGTCCAAGTGACCGAGACTGGCGACAGCATTGCGTTCTCGTTTTGCGGCGGCAAGCAGACCCGGCCGATTTCGCCCGGCCTGCATGACATTCCGGCACGGCTCACGTGGATGGACGAGCAAGGCATCGACAGGCAGGTGGTCGGCGGCTGGCTCGACATGTTCGGCAACGAGCTGCCGGTCGACGAGGGCACCGAATGGAGCCGCCTGATCAACACCGCGCTGTGGCAGGCATCGGTCGACGAACCGCGGTTGATTCCGCTGGCGGCCTTGCCAATGCAGGATGGCGCCAAGGCCGCCGAAGTGCTGCGCGAAGCGCATGGCATCGGTTTCAAGGGCGCGATGATCGGCACGCAACCCAAGGGCGTTGGCGGTGTTCTCGATGATCCGGCGCTCGAACCTTTTTGGCAGGCCGCCGATGAGCTCGGCACCATTCTGTTCATCCATCCGGTGTTCGAGAGCGGCGACGCACGCAATGTCGACTACGGCATGCCGAATGCGGTCGGCCGCGTCACGGACACACTGATCGCGATTAGCCGGATGATTTATTCAGGCCACGTATTACGTTACGCCAATGTCAAGATCGTGATTGGTATCGGCGGCGCGGCATTGCCGTTCATCGCCGGTCGCCTAAGGCGCAATTTTTCTCTGCACCGCGACACGCTGGCCGATCCCGACGCGTCGCTCGCGCAGCTCTACTACGACACGCTCGTCCATGATCCGCGCATTCTGCGATTCGTCGCCGACATGGTGGGCACGGAGCGGATCATGATGGGCTCTGACAAGCCCTTCCCGATCGGTGATCCATCGCCGATGCAGGTGGTTGCCGAAGCCGGCTTTTCGAGTGCGGAGCAGCAGTCCATCAATGCCGGTCTCGCACAGCGCCTGCTTGGGTTGTAGATAACGGAAGCGGCCCGCGATGCCCAGGGCAATTCGGAACAGAGCTCACAATCGATCCTATCGCGGCGACACAACCGGACAGAATCTACGTGCGAGCAAGACTTCTGAATCGGTAAATCGCCCCAATCGTCAGCTCGTCTTGCAACGAACGTCATCGTTTCGACCTTGCCCTGATCGAGAAATCCGACCTTTCCAGATTGGAGGAACGAGCCGATCGACCGGTGAAAAAGAGGAAGCTGTAGCTATTCATGCCAGGAATGCAAAAATCGAAAACCGGATGGCGTTGTTGACCGCACTCGTAATATGGCCTTCGCCAGTTGTATCTTCACCAAAATAGACCCCACCGGGCGGGATTGCGCGCCGTGAGCCGTCGCCGTTTTCGCCTTGCGTCCCACCGGTCAACGGAATGACGATCTGGCGCTGCGGCGCGTTATGAAAATCGTAACGCAGATCGGCAGCAGCATAGACGTACTGAAACTTCGTTAGAGCGAAATTCTGGGTTACCAGACTTCCATCACTTTCGACGAAATACGGCAGAACACCGTCCTCGAAATGTGAACGCTGATCTATGCCCGTGACATTGCGCACGTACGGAAGCGACTGCTCCGACCGGCGCGGCAATTCGGCTTCTGTCTGGTCACAATAAGCGCCGTCGAGATCAATGACTGCGGCAAGAAAAGGTTGCCCACCTGCTGCCCGGGCCTGATGATCCTGCCGGTCGTGCTGTGTCAGCTCCATTACATCACCTGGTCGAAACGTCCGCGTCTCTTCATTCCCGCTCTGCACCGAAACGGCTCCTTCCGAGACGAGGATGACGTGTTTGCCGACTCTGCAATTCAACGCGCCGGTAAAACTCGCAGGCCACCACCGAAAACAAATTGATGTAGCATCGATCGGATCGCTTTGGCGCAGCGGTCCGAGAGATCGGTCATAAGGCAGGGTTCTATCGATAAATCGACTTGGCTCGGAGCCAGCATCAATCAGCTGAGCGAACGCTACGTGTTGGCCAATTGTGTTGTCCATCCTGCCATCCTTCAAAAATCATACTCTGTGCCTTGCTGAGCGGAGCCGCTCTGCATGAGTAGAGCTTGCGAAGACCATCTATGGCCGCAACTGACCATTGGTTCAATGCGTTACTGTATTCCGCATTGTTGAGGAGTCTCCATCCGATCCAGTGGCCAGGCGCACCGACAATTGAGGATTGATTTCAATCAAGCCAACCACGGTTGAGCCCTGGTATGACGGTCACGATGCTTGCTGCGCAGGCGAACGAATCTCATGGCAGACCGACATTGTTGGACGTTCCTTGCCGTCATCGTGCTGACTAGTTCAATCGACGTTCGAAGCGCGGCATGCTTCTAGATGGCCCAGCCTCTCGATGAGCCCACCGACTGGTGTATGGCCTTGAGAGTTGGCGGTTTGACTGTGTAAAGGTTTGGAGGCGCAACCATGATCACGCTTGAGGATTGCATCTCATTTTCCGGCCTCTCGGAGGCCGAAATCTTGGCAATTGCGGAGCACGAACACATACCCGAAGCTGCCGCAGCTGCCCTCGCCCAGTATCACCTGTCCCGTGAACACGGTACAGAGGTGTTGCGAGACATGATCGTCGAAGATGTCCGCGCAGCTCAAGGTCGCGGCGACAAGGATCACGTTCAGACCTTGCTGCATGTGCTTCATCATTTCCTGAAAGATCACCCGGAAGCCGTGCCAGATTCGCATCCGTGGAGTGGCTGAACTTCAGCTCGCCGATGGCGGAATGACGCGCTCGCGGCATGACGTTGTCCAGCCCACCTGGTGTGGGCCAGCCGTGTACTGCTCATCATCGGTGTACCGGGCATCGCCGACCCCCGGTTCCGAAGGTGCCTCAGCCACCGCCCAGGATCTTTGAAATATCAACTTCTTCCGCCGGCGCCGGCGACAAGTCCAGTGCCGACTTGATGTGATCAAGGTGGGTGCGGATCAACGCATCGACCTGTTTGATATCGCGCGCGCGCAACGCACCCAGTATCTCTTGATGCTCGTGCTCCTCGCAACTCGACACGCCGGATGTACCGAAAAGCCCAATGATCAAAGAGGTTCTGGCAACCAGTTCCTGCATCATGCGGGTGAGCACCATGTTGCCGTGAACGGATGCCAACATGACGTGGAATTCGCCCGACAACCGGATGACATCGCGGCGACGCTCCGCCGCGCGTGCCTGCTGCTCCAGTTTGATGTGACGCTCAAGCTTCTTGAAATCGCGCTCCGTGGCGCGTTGCGCGACATTGCGCGCGATACTTGGTTCAATGGCCAGCCGCGCACCGAAGACATCGTCTGCCTCGTCAGGATCCGGACACGCAACGAACGCACCGCGATTGGATTGCAGTTGCACGATGCCCTGGCTGGCTAGCAGCAGCAGTGCGCGACGCACGCGCATCCGCCCGGCACCAAACGTTTCACAGAGCTGGGCCTCATTCAATTTCGTGCCGGCTTCCAGGCGCTGTTCCATGATGGCCGTATGGATGCGCTCGACGATCTGATGTTCTTGCGACTCGACTTCAAAAGAGCTGACCGCTGATAGAAGGTTTTCGTTCTTAGTCACCGGGGTTCCTCGGTCTCGGGCCTGCCCAATGTCACGGCATACCGCCCACGATTTGGGCAACATATATCACATTTTTTTTAGTCAAAAGAGTATTATGTGAGGAACAATTCTTGACAGGATTGTTAACATTCCATTCAATGATCGTGCAAAGTACGAAAGCGGGTGCTTGAGAGTTGCACGTGTTCTGAGGAGAGTAACACCATGAGATTCAATTCAGCGTTTACGTTGGCCGCGCTTGCGGTCGCATCGTCACTCGCACTGGGAGCTGCCGCTAAAGCTGCCAACGAAAAACTGAAGATTGGATTCGTAGGCGTCACCAGTGGACCGGCGGCCGCCTGGGGCATTTCCAATGTTCGGTCGATGCAGGCACGCGCGACATGGATTAACGAGACCGGCGGCGTCAAGATCGGCGGCAAGACATACGATATCGATATCGTCACGTTCGATGATCAAAAGGATCCCAAGCGCGCCATCGCCGGAATGGAGAAGATGGCGCAAGAAGGTATCCGCTATGTCGTCGGCCCGAACGTCGATGACGGTGCCGCAGCTGTTCGACCCGTCGCAGAGCAGAACGGGATTATGTACTTCCCGTACGCATTCCCGAAGGCACTCTACACCGCGCCCGCCTCGAACGCCGTCCTCGGCATGATCGCCAATTACCAATCCGGTCCCGCGATCTATAAGTATTTGAAGAAAAAAAAGGGCGTCAAGACGGTCGCTTTTGTCGCTGCAAACGAATCCGATCCGCTCAGCCAGCGCGACGGAGGGGTTGCTGCGGCCAAGGCCCTCGGCCTCAAGGTGGTCTCCGACAACATCACGTATCAGGTCGATACGACGGACTTTACGCCGGTCATCACGCCGATCGTAAAACTGCGGCCGGATCTGCTCGTGCTATCGGGCGTCGCTCCGGCCAATGCACCGCAGCTTATCCGCTCGGCTCGTGAACTCGGGTTCAAAGGTCTGATATCGACGGAAACCGCGCAGGATGCGCAGGTCCTCAAGGAAGGCGCCGGTGCTCTTGCCAACGGCTTCATATCCGTCGGCGGCGCCTCGACACCCGAAATCGCCAGCGACAAGATGAAGGAATTTGTCGCGCGCTACACGAAAATGTTCGGTGAATACAACGACGAATCCAACACCAAAGTCTACGCTCTGGAGTACATCATCGAGACGCTGAAGGCGAACCCTGCGGCCATCAAAGATGTCAAAGAATTCCAGAAAACCATGGACACCTTCGAAGCACCTAACCCCTACCTCAAGGGCGGCGCGAAACTGAAATACGTGGGCATGACATCGTTCGGCCAGAAGCGCCAGGTCGCGGTCCCGCTCGTCGTCAATGTCTACGAGAACGGCACCTTCAATACCCTGTTCGTTGCAACCGTCGATTGATACGTTCGATCCTCCCCTCGCGGCGCATGCCATGCGTATGCAGCAACGAAGCGGGGTCCGGCCTCCTCCGCTCCGGACCCCGTCATCCAACTGGACCGTGTGAATGGAACAAATCATTGCAAACGGGCTCTATCTCGGCGCCCAGTACGCGTTGATCGCACTCGGCCTGACGTTGATCTTTTCTTTGATGAACGTGCTCAACTTTGCCCACGGCCAGATGTACGTTCTGGGTGGGTTCGTCACCTACACCGTCTATGCGCAACTCGGCCTGCCCTTTATCGTCGGCCTTCTCGCGTCGGCTGTCACATTGGCAATTGTCGGCGGCCTCATCGAGCAGTTTCTCTTCCGACCGGTCATCAGGCGCTCGCATCGTGAAGAAAGCACGATGCTGCTGGCAGCCGGTATCGCCTTTTTCCTCGATGCCGTCATCCTGCTCAGTTTCGGCGAAAAACAGCGTGGTGTACCGAAAATCGTCAACGGTGTCTTCAACTGGGACTTCCGGATCATCATGCCCTATGACCGGATCCTGATCGGTGTGCTGGCGATCGCCATCGTCATCGCCTTCATCTCCTACATGCAATACAGCAAGACTGGACGGGCAATGCGCGCACTGGCGCAGGATCGGGTCGCAGCCGAACTGATGGGTGTCAACGTCGACCGCTATTCGATGATCGGCTTTGCGCTGGGCGCCATGCTGGCCGGCATCGTCGGCGGACTGCTGGTCACGATAACTGGCGTCAATCTCGGCATGGGCGGGCCAACATCGATCAAGGCGTTCATGATGGTCATGATTGGCGGCGCTGGTGTGATATCCGGCGCCATTGCCGGCGGTTTCATCCTCGGCATGATGGAATCAGTCGGCCTGACCGTGCTCTCGCAGTACGGCAACATCACGTATCTCGTCATCTTCGCCTCACTCATGGTGTTCCTTGCCATACGCCCGCAAGGCCTCATGGGCAAACCGTGGGGATAGGCCGATATGTTCAACAAAAGGCAACTCGTCGGAGTCACCGCATTCCTGCTCTTGGTCTTCGTTGCCGTGCCGGTCGCCATCGCGATTTCGGGCCGCTGGGATTTCTACTACACGCTGACGTCGGTCGCATTGTTATCGATCGCAAGCGGCGGTGTATGGCTGACGTTCTATATCGGCCGCATCAATATCGGACAGGGCGCCTATGCCCTCGTTGGCGGTTATGTCTCGGCAATTCTGATCGTCAACTACGGCGTGTCGTTCTGGCTGACAATCCCGCTCGCCGGCCTTTTCTGCGGGATGCTTGGGATCCTGATCGGCCTGCCCATTCTGCGGCTTAAGGGCGTCTACTTCGCCATGGTCACGCTGGTACTGACCGAGGTCGCCCGCCTGTCCGCATTGGCATTGCCGATCACGAACGGCGCTAAAGGAATCGTTTCCATCCCCCTGCCCGGCGAAATCGGTCTGTTCGGATTGACAATCGTGCCGGGTTTCTCCGAACTCCAAAATCCGAAGCTCGCTTTCTACTTCCTCGCCGTGACGTTGATGGTGCTGAGCTTTGCGGGGCTTTACCGGTTGGTCAATTCCCGCATCGGGCATCTGTGTCGCTCCTTGCAGCAGAACGAGGAACTCGCTTCGTCAATCGGCGTCAACATCACGAACCTGCGCATCATTGCCTACTCGATTTCGTCATTCCTGGGCGGCATCGCCGGTGCAACGTTTGCCAGCATCTCACAGTCCATCTACCCGTCGAGTTTCCAAGTCGCCGACTCGATCAATTTCATGCTGAACTGCTTCCTCGGCGGCCTTGGTTACGTGTTCGGCCCAATGCTCGGCACCCTCGTTCTGTACTTTGGCTGGGATTTGCTCTTCCAGGCCGGAAAATACCAATTGCTTATTTATTCCGGTTTGCTCATTGCCCTCATGGTCGTCCTGCCCAACGGCTTGCTGAGTATCCGCCTTGGCGCCAAAAAGGGAGCCAAGCCATGAGTCACCTCCTGCAGGTTCAGAATTTGACCAAGCGGTTTGGTGGCCTGACGGCTGTCAATGACGTCTCGTTCGACGTTGAGGAAAAGGAAATCCTCTCAGTCATTGGACCGAACGGTGCCGGAAAATCGACGTTGTTCAAGTTGATCGCCTCCTTCCTGCGCACCACGTCGGGAGAAGTCCTGTTCAAGGGAGAGCGCATCACGAACCTCGCCCCGCATACGGTTGCCCGCAAAGGCGTCGTGCGGACTTTTCAAGAAACAACGATATTCAAGAACATGACGGTGCGCGACAACGTCGTCATTGCTCACCACCTGCGCTCACGTGCCAGTCTATTCGGCTTCTTTCTTGGAACGTCCATCGCCGCAGAAGACGAAAGCGCGTTTAAAACCTCCGCCGATGAGATCCTCGGATTTCTCGACCTCGCCGAAATTGCCGATGAATTGGCGAGCAATCTACCGCAAGGCCACCTGCGAGCGCTCGGTATCGCGATCGGACTTGCGACCAAGCCCACGATTCTTTTGATGGATGAACCGTTCGCAGGAATGAACCATGACGAGACAATGCGCACTGTCGAACTCGTGCGTGGGGTGCGCGATCGCGGCGTCACGATCGTCCTGGTCGAGCATGATATGCCGGCGGTCATGAACATTTCCGACCGCATTGTCGTACTCAATTTCGGTGAAAAAATCGCCGAGGGCACGCCGACGGAAATTCAAAACAACAAGGAAGTCATCGAGGCCTATCTCGGTAGTGAAGATGACGCGATCGGATTGTAGCCGTGGATCAGATGCTGAAACTCGACAACATCGAACTCTACTACGATCACGTTTATGCCTTGAAAGGTGTAACGATCGACCTCAAGCAGGGTGAAACGGTTGCCCTGATCGGAGCGAATGGTGCGGGCAAGTCATCCATCCTGCGTGCCGTAACCGGATTGCAGCGCATCTCCAGTGGCCAAATCCATTTCGAGGGCGGCCGCCTCGACGGCAAGATGGCAGCGGATATCGTCAAACTCGGCATCGCCATGGTGCCGGAAGGCCGTCGCGTATTTCCCTACATGTCCGTCAAAGACAATCTGCTCATGGGCGCCTTCACGCGCACCGACAAAGCAGGCATCAAACAAACGATGGATAGCGTGCTCGAGCGATTCCCACGACTACGGGAACGATTTTCGCAATCGGCCGGCACGTTGAGCGGCGGTGAACAACAGATGATGGTCATCGGACGCGCATTGATGGCCAAACCCAGGCTCCTCCTGCTTGACGAGCCCTCCCTTGGTATCGCCCCGAAACTGGTGCAGGACATCGCGCGCTCGATCGTATCGATCAACAAGGACGAGAACGTCTCAGTGCTCCTTGTCGAACAAAACTCCCGAATGGCCTTGAGTATTTCGCATCGTGCCTATGCCCTGACCACAGGCTCGATCGCACTGCAGGGCGCCTCCCGCGACCTCCTCAAGGATGATCGCGTCAAAGCCCTTTACCTGGGCGGCACGACCTGAAGAAGGACAGTAATGAAAATCCTGCTCGTGAACCCGAACACGACCGCTTCAATGACCGAGAATGCGGCGGAAGTTGCCCGCCAGGTCGCGCGGCCGGACACGCAAATCATCGCCACCAACCCGACCACTGGGCCAAAGAGCATCCAGGGCTATCACGACGTGGCAATGTGCATTCCCGGTTTGCTCGAAGAAATCGCACAACACGACGACGTCGACGCCGTCGTCATTGCGTGTTTCGATGATACGGGCCTGGACGCGGCCAGGTGCCAGGTCGATATTCCGGTCATCGGCATAGGCGAAGCGGCCTTCCATGCCGCGAGCATGCTGTCATGCCGCTTCTCCGTGATAACAACGCTAGATCGATCGGTTCCCGGCATCGAAACGAATCTCAAGCGATATGGACTTGCGGCGCGATGTGCCCGCGTGCGCGGCACACAAATTCCAGTTCTCGACCTCGACGATAACGATGGCGCCATCTTCCAACGTCTGTGCAACGAAATCCACCGCGCCCTCGAAGAGGACGGTGCCGAGGCCATCGTGCTTGGATGCGCCGGCATGGCCGACCTGATCGAACGGTTGTCCCGTGTGTTCGATGTGCCGTTCATCGACGGAATTGCGTGCGCGACAACGTTCGCAGAGGCATTGGCTGCAACTGGCCTCAAGACGTCAAAAATAGGCGGTTATGCAGAACCCATTCAATAAAATTGCCGACATTTATAAAAGTTTCATAGGTTCAAAACGAAAAGGCGCGCATCTCACCGGTTTATTGCTCTCAAAAATCATGTGAAATAGTTGTGAACTCGAGGATCTTGATCGAGTTCAAACGCTCCGGCATGCGCGTTTCAATTCATCCCGACCCGAAAAGCTCAAACACCACAAGCCAGGCTCAGCCCTGCAGCACTAATCCTCACATTTGATAAATTGCAGAGTGCGTCTAACTTGCTGAATAATAATTATATTACGGCAACATATGCCAACCAACAGAATGGTTGCGATTGAGCCCGTCCAGGAAACTAGTCATCCAACTTCCTAAACATCGTTTATCTGATAACGTCGCATTATTTCAAAAATCGCAATAACCCTTCAGCTTTAGGAATTAGTCCTTACCGGAATCTTGAAAATTCATAATCTATTCATGCTCTAGTAATGATTTCGCGAGCCTACGTTCACTATTGTTTGTCGACACGACAGCATGCGACTTCTTGCGCGCAAACTATACCACGATCACGTTCCAAAGACGATCACGTGAGTTAAGTTGATGCCAATAACCTCAGTCGTGCAAGAATCGGCTGCAAGTTGTTGAACCAGTCACCGCACCATCGAGGTTATGATCGGAGACAGCGGCGTAGCAGAAATTGTTCAACCATTTTCTTCGCCGTTCGCACGTATCCAGGACAGGCCTCCAGCTAGCCTACGGGTATCCCAATGACCGTCAACAGCAAGACAAGCCAGGACTTCATGAGTATCCGTACCTGGCTACGACTGGGCGCACTGGGATTGGTAGGACTGGCCGTGCTCTCGAGCATTGTTTTGTTTGGGATTGCAAGCGAGGTGCGGAACCATGCCGAACATCTGCGCCAGTCGACGCGCCTCCAATCGTTCAATGCCGAACTCGGACGCGATGTGACCCGCGCCTGGCTGCATGTGAACTCAGGAGACGGCCTATTGGCCGTCCCAGCCCTCGCGGAGATGAGAAAACAACGCAAACTGGTTCGGGACATCATCGACGACTTCCACGGCAAGACCGCCCCGCATCCGCCGACCGCACAGCTTCACGGTCGCATGAATTGGGAAAAGATGCATAGAAGTCTTTCTGAACTTATCAGCGTCGCCCAACCGATCGTTGCCCAGAGCCGGCGCGCTGTTTCCATCCCAGCAACGCCGACCAAGTTGCCAATTGATCATTCCGCCTACAAGAATTTCATGGAGAACTTGAGGGCGACAATCGCAACTTGTCGGTTTGCCGGTGCAGAGAGCTACGCAAATGTACGCTGGGTCCTACAGAACCTATGCATCATGACGCTCGCCATCATTGCCGCGATGGCGGTCTACGGGCTGTTCTTTTTCCTTTTTGTCAGTTCCCGTATCGGAACCCGAACGGCCGACGTCACGAGCAGGGTCCTGCACTACACAAGCGGCCTGCAGCGGCCGCCCGATCACTCTCCCCGAAGCGATGAATTCGGCCGCATCGAAGCACGCGTCGACGACTGCGCGCAAACCGTCCATTCACAGCAAATGGCGGTCGCACAGGAACACGAAAAGACGTTGCAACAACTTAATGCGCGCACCGAAGAGTTGAGCAAACTCAATGAAGCGCTGCGCGCTTCCGGCCGTGCGCTCGTCAAGTTCTTGACCGATGTCAGCCACGACCTACGAACCCCGCTCGCTATTATGGTCGGTGAAAGTGAAGTCTCGCTGCGCAGTCAAAGCACTTCGGCAGAAGAGTACAAGGAAACCTTGTCACGTATGCTGGACCAGACCCGCTATCTCGGCTCCTTGGTCGACCAACTGCTCTACACCGCGCGCTCGCGTGTCTCAGCCGTGCCATTGCAGCCCGACTATGTAGATGTCCCGGAACTGGTACGAAACGCCTGCCGCGACATGACGACCCTCGCCGCCAATCAGAATATCGACATCAATATCGAGGACACCTCGACACGACGCATTGTCCTCGGCGATCTGACCCGATTGCGTGAAATGTTGCTCACGATCCTCGACAACGCGATCGAGTATTCGCAACCCAATGGCGCCATCAACGTCTCGGTCAGCGAACAAGACACCAGTCTCAAAATCGCGGTCGCCGATACCGGCATCGGCATTCCGGCGAACGAAATACCAATGATCTTCCGTCGCTTTTACCGTGCACAGAATGCACCTGACGCCAATGCTCAGGGTACAGGGATCGGCTTGGCCGTCGCCAAGGGCATCGTTGAATCGCATGACGGAACGATCGACATCGACAGCCTTGAAAACCAAGGAACAACCGTTACACTGACGCTGCCCCTGGCCGATAGGCAGAATGACAAGGAAGCCGGCCACGACGCACTTGCAAACGGACTAACCGACCGCTCCGACATGGAACATCTAACGACCGTCTAAGTTGGGCTAGAAGCTCGGTGCCCCTGCCCCGCTGGCAGACCCGCCAGACCTCAGCTTGATGTCTTCGATCAGCGACCACGCAAGTGCGACATGCAGCGCGCTTCGGTTCGGCGGCAGATACTCGGCCAGCATGATGGCCTTGTATTCCATGTCGACATGACTGTTCGCTTCCAGAGCGGCCGCCTCACACGCAATTCTCTCCAATTCGTCATCAATCGACGCGAACATCCTGTCGGTCGGTTCGCGATCGACATCAGCGGCCACACCGCGGCCTGGCGCGATGCCAAGATCCAAAATAATGTCGCGCCGCAGACGCTGCAGTTTGACGAAATCGACCCAAAGCCCTTCCAGCTTTCGACCATGGCCTGAGCGCGTTGTCGTTTGAACCTGTTCAGAACGATGCGTCATCACAAACACTCCCTAGATCTCCCAGCACGTCAACGATGAGACGCGTCGACCGAAGTTCCGGTTCAATGGCAGTGAGCCGCGTCGCAAAACAATTAGTCATCGCGATTCGAACAGCGAACCAACGAGACGGCGCAATTGGGTTGATTGCTGAGCCCGACTGCCACGAAACGCCCCTTTCGCTGCGCACCGGATAAAAGCACCGTCGTTCGAGAGCTGGGGAAGTATCGTGTCGAATTATGCCGACTGATCGTCCTATTGCCGACGGGTCAGAGAAGACAGCTTTCGCGAAAAAGGGTCGATCGCGCATATCAACGCCACAATCACGAACGAGCGGAGCCGACCTAACGAGATGGATCGATAACGCATTGGATTTACGAAGATATAACGCGCGTCTCATGGTGACGCGGCCGTCTGCGCGAACATTCGTTTGAGGCGAGAATCAGCTGAACACACGGCTCCAAAACACTCGTTTTCAAAGGATTTTAATTCTTTCAGGCCATTGTCCGTCCATTGGCATGCACAGCCACGTGCACCGCACAGTAACCGCCCAATAGCCACGGACGTGATATGCAGGTTAGGCCCATAGAACCGACAGATATCGGAACGGCTGCCGCCCTCGTCGAACGTGGCTTTGCCAAGCCGCCAATGTCGACCTGGGCCGAATTCCTTAATCGATTGGTGAATCTCGAAGACAGTCAACTCGCCGGTCCGATCGGCTATTTGCTGCGCAAGGACAATTCCGATGTCGGCATCATCTTGACCTTGCGCAGTCGCCGCCATCAGGACGGCGGCGCAACCGCAGATGTCGTCAACCTGTCCTCCTGGTACATCGATGAGCCGCACCGCTGGTACGCGCCAATGATGCTCAAGAAGATCCTGCGCGATAAGTCCGCGGTCTTCACCGATCTGACGGCCTCAGAAGAAGTGCGCAAGATGTTACCCGCCCTCAAATTCCAAACGTGGACGGAAGGCGTACTCACGACGACGCTGCCGCAAACGATCGGGCGGTTTCGCCGCGACGCGTCGATTAGCAGCTACGACCGGTTGGATGCAGGCGAACTCGATGCCCCGCAACAGGCAATCCTGCGCGATCACCAGGAGTTGGGTTGTATCTCGTGTGTCCTGAGCGTGGACGGCACCAAATACCCGTTGATCTTCAAGACACGTTATCGCCGTGGGATACCGCATGCCTATCTGATCTACACACCGGACCGCAATGTCGTGATGTCGGCGCTCGGCAACATTTGCCTTTATCTCCTGGGACACGGCCAGTTCCTTGTTGCCATGGACTGCAACGAGAATGAATGCGCCGGGGATGGGCTGTTCCGGAAGACCGCATGGCACAAGTATTTCACCGGTCCAGGTAACCCGGACGGCATCGACTATGCCTATTCCGAACTTGTCTACCTGGACTGCCAATAACCACAACCCGCTAATCTCGATAAATGATGCAAGAAGAAAAAAGGACAGGCACGATGGACGGCGTACCGTTTAGCATTCCCTTTGACCAGCAGATCCGAGCCTTCGTGGAAAGCCGCTTCCCACTCGTCGCGGCAGCGAACCTCGGCGATGATGATTCCCTGTTTGAAAGTGGCGCCATCGACTCACTGGGCTTACTCGATGTCGTCGGTTTTCTCGAGGACGAACTCGGCCTCGAAATCGACGATGATGACATGGAGCCTGAAAACTTCGAAACAATCGCTGAAATGATCCGGTTCGCGGAGAGCAAGCGTGCCTGAACTCAATGGCCCTTATCTACTGCACGACCTGCTCCAATCAACAGCGCGATTGCCTGGTAAACAAGCCATTGTCGACCACGGCAAGAGCTACAGTCACGACGATCTGTTGCAGGCAAGCACGCGTTGTGCCGGTGTCCTAACGAGGCTCGGGCTGCAGCGCGGCGATCGCGTTGCAGTTTTTCTTCCCAAAACCTTCGCGGAGTGCTGGGCTATTTTCGGCACGAGCCGCGCTGACGGCGTAATCGTACCGATCAACAGCCTGCTGCGCGCCCAGCAAGTACGGCACATCGTAGCCGATTGCGAAGCCCGCTTCCTGATTACAGACAGTCGCTCGTGGAACGCTTTGAAAGGCGAGCTTGGCGACGTTCACAGTCTGATGGGGGTCCTGCTCGTCGACGACTGCACTGATGACACTGACATGCGGCTGGTCCCACTTGCCTTCGAGGGACCCGCGCAGCTGCCAGGAACATGTCGTGCTATCGGAGAAGACCTCGCCGCCATTCTCTACACGTCAGGTTCGACCGGACGTCCCAAGGGCGTCATGCTCAGCCACCGCAACCTGTTGGCTGGCACGCGGATCGTGCGAACCTATCTCGGCATCACGCCGCAGGACCGCCTGCTGTCGGTGCTGCCGTTCAGCTTCGACTATGGCCTCAACCAGCTTCTGACCGCCATGGAGCAAGGCGCCACGTTGGTCCTGCTGAACTTCCGGTTTGGCAATGAAATTGTCGACACGCTGGCAAAGCAACGGATCACCGGTTTCGCCGGCGTCCCGACGATCTGGGCGATCATCGCGAAGTCGGCAAAGCGGATCGCCAAGTCTGATCTATCGGCGCTGCGTTACATTACTAATACCGGTGGCGCCGTACCGACGGAAACGGTCGGGCGCCTGCGAGAATTGCTTCCAACCACGAACATCTTCCTGATGTACGGCCTGACGGAAGCGTTCCGATCAACCTACCTGCCTCCGGAAGAGCTTGACCGCCGCCCGACATCGATCGGCAAGGCCATTCCCGAATGCGAAATCTTCGTGCTCAATGCCGAGGGAGCGCGCGCGGGGCCTGGCGAAGCAGGCATTCTCGTTCATCGCGGCCCGACCGTATCGATGGGCTATTGGCGCCGCCCGGAGGAAACCGCCAAGGTCATTCGCCCTAATCCCCTGCGCGATCCGCTCGAAGGTGCCGATCTGGTTTGCGTCTCCGGCGATCTCGTTCGCCAAGACGACGATGGATTCCTGTATTTTGTCGCCCGCAACGACGCGATGATCAAATCTTCCGGCTATCGCATCAGTCCGACCGAGGTCGAGGAGCACTTGATGGGCAGCGGGCATTTTGGTCAGGTCGCTGTCATCGGCTTGCCTGACCCGGTCGTCGGGCAGATCGTCCATGCGGTCGCTGTTGCAGCCGGCGCCAAGCCGTCCATCCAGGATGTGCTTGCGCAATGCGCCAGCGCCCTACCCGCCTACATGGTGCCACGCGACATCGAGTTGGTGGACGCCTTGCCCGTCTCGCCAAACGGAAAAGTCGACTACAAGGCACTCGTTGCCGAACGCACGGCACGCAAGGAAACCGTTTAAACCATGTCCACGATCACCACGACGGCAGTGCAACTGCCTGGGAAAACCAACAACGCGGGTAAGGTCGAGCTTGCCGTTGGAGGACGCCGCGCGTCTGAGCTGGCCGAAGCCTATGGCACGCCGTCCTACGTATACGAGGCCGCGAAATTCCGCTCGCAGCTAAGCGACTTGCGAGACGCGGTAGGCGATCGTGTCGACGTATATTTTTCAGTCAAGGCGAACCCGAATGTCGATGTGATACGTATTTTCGTCGAAGAAGGCGCGGGCCTCGAAATCGCGTCGGCCGCAGAATACGTGCGCGCCCGAAAGGCCGGCGGCTCACCCGAACGCATCCTGTTCGCCGGCCCCGGCAAGACCCCGGAAGAACTCGACTATGTGCTCTCCAATGGCATTGGCGAAATCCACCTGGAGACAGAGGAAGAAATCGCCCTGGTCTGCGCCATCGCCCAGAAGCTTGGGCGTCGGGTGCCGGTGGCATTGCGCATCAATCCTGTCAGCGCCGCCCAGGGTGGCTCGATGCGCATGGGTGGCAAACCAACGCAATTCGGATTCGATGAGGAAATCTCTGACCGAGTCATCGATCATATCACTGCACAACCCAGCCTGGACCTGACAGGCGTCCACCTGTTCGCCGGCACACAGGGCCTCAACGCCGAAACGCTGCTGGATCAGTGGGCCCACGGCATCAACCTCGCCTGCCGCATGGCCGATCGCACTGGCCAGCCCGTCAAGACGGTTGACCTGGGTGGCGGCCTGGGCATTCCCTATTTCGCCGGTGACAAGCCACTCGACCTCGATGTCATCCGCGCCCACGCACCGAAGATGTTTGACGAAGCGGCAAAACGCCCGGGGCTTCACGGCGCGAAATTCATTCTCGAGCCCGGCCGTTTCCTTGCCGGCCCCGGCGGGGTCTACCTCACCCGCGTCCTGAGCGTGAAAGAATCCCGTGGATCGACATTCGTCATCCTCGACGGCGGCATGCATCATCACCTGGCAGCATCGGGCAATCTCGGCCAGGTCATCAAAAAAGACTATCCGATCGTCCTCGCGAACAACATGGAGGCACCGCTTCATGACACGACCCAGGTCGTTGTCGGTCCCCTATGTACACCGCTCGATACGCTCGGCCGCAAGGTCGCGATGCCCCATGTCAAGCCTGGGGACCTGATCGCCGTCCAGCAATCCGGCGCATACGGCCTCACTGCCAGCCCCGTCGGCTTCCTCAGCCATCCGATGCCGGCAGAGATCCTGGTCGATGACGGTGTCGAGCCAAAGGTGATCCGCCCGCGGGGCACCTTCGAGCAACCGGTGACCCCACTACCGTAAGTTTGGTCGGGAAGTCTCGCACCTCGCTGCCGAGACGTCTTAGATCTCTATAACCAATTTGCCCATGACACGTCGGTTGGCAATCATTGCGAGACCCTCGGCGGCCCGGTCCAGCGGATAGGTCTGCATGACCTCGGGCTTCAGCGCCCCTTTGCCCCAAATCTCCAGCAAGCGGCCCAGCCGCAAACGGCTATCATCCGGATAACGCGAACTGTGCTCGCCGAAGACCACGCCAACCACCGAAAAATTCTTCACCAGGATCATATTGGCCGCCACCTTGGGGATATCGCCCGAAGCAAAGCCAATCACCAGAATCCGGCCTTCCCATCCGATGCAGCGCACCGCCTGGGTAAAGCCGTCACCGCCGACCGGATCGAAGACGACATCGACGCCTTTGTCGTCTGTCAGCGCCTTCACCTGGTCGCGCAAACTGCCTTCACGATAATTGACCAATTCATCGGCACCATGCAGGCGCGCCTGCTCGAGCTTCTCAGCACTGCTGGCCGCCGCGATCACGCGCGCACCGAGCATCTTGCCGACCTCGACCGCGGCGAGGCCAACGCCACCGGCCGCGCCGAGCACCAGCAGCGTCTCGCCGGCCTTGAGGTTGCCGCGATAGTCGAGCGCAAAGTGAGCCGTGCCGTAGACGACCGGAAACGCCGCCGCCGTCACATAGTCCATCGCATCCGGTATGGGTGTCGCGATCCCACCCTGGACGACAACCTCCTCGGCATGGGTGCCGGCATGGCGCGCAAACGCCATCACCCGATCGCCAACCTTGACGTGGCCGCCAACGTTGGCACCAACTTCGAGCACCTCGCCGGCCGCTTCGAGGCCGGGCACGAACGGCAGGGCGGGTTTGACCTGATACTTGCCCTCCACCATCAAGATGTCCGGGAAGTTCACACCCGATGCCTTGACACCAATCCGCACGTCATCGGCGGTCATCGGCGGGCTTGCGGTTTCGCCCACGGATAGGTTTGCGATGTCGCCCAGTTCGCGGCAAAGCAGTGCGCGCATCATTATTCTCCCGATTGTCCGGCACCCGAGCCGGCGCTGAATGCGTTCGTCGCAAGCGTCTTCAACTCACGACGCATCACCTTGCCGGTCACGGTCAACGGCAGCGTCTCCGTGACAACCAGGTGATCCGGTATCTTGTAGCGCGACAAATGCTCTTTGCAGAATGCCAAAATGTCATCCGGGTCAGCTGAACCGTCATTCTCGACCGTCACATAAGCCACGATAATCTCGCCGCGGTCGGCGTCGTCAACGCCGGTTACTGCGGCCAGCCCGACACCTGGATGGTTCTGCAGGACTTCCTCGACCTCGCTCGGCGACACGTTTATGCCGGAACGCTTGATCATTTCGGAGCTGCGACCGGCGAACCGCATGGCCCCATCTTCACCCATTGCACCGAGATCGCCGGTTCGGAAATAGCCGTCATCCGTGAACGTCTCGGCATTGAACCGGCTGCTCTGGCCGGCATAGCCGCGTGTCAGATAGCCTTTGACTTCAATGCTTCCAACCTGGCCGGGCGCAAGCAATCCACCTGACTCGGGATCGCGAATGCGCACATGCACGCCAGGCAATGGCGGCCCTTGGCACACCGCCCGCTGCTCGAGCGGCCAATGATGAGGGGTCACGCAGCAGTTACCGTAGTTCTCCGTCCCACCGTAGATGTTGCACATCTCCGAAGCGCCAAGTTCATTCGCTGCCTTGATAATATCCTGCGGCGCCCCGATCGTGACGCCGGTGCGCAAGGACTCTGTTCGCTCAGGCCGAAAGGCTTCGTTGGCTACAAGCGCATTGGTCATGGCCGGCAGGGTATAGATCGCGGTGCACTGATGCGCTTCGATCAAATCGAGCGCACCAGTCGGCTCGAAATGGCTTTGCAGGACCATCGTTGCGCCGTGAGATAGGATGGCAGGCAGCGCGTTCACCGCGCCATAGGACCAGAACAGCGGGATCGACAGCAGGACCCGGTCCGAGCCGCGAAGGCCCTGGCGCCGGCCGATATTGAACCCGTTTTCGATCGCCGCGTAATGATCGAGCGGCACCGCCTTCGGCCGACTGCTCGAACCCGACGTATAAAGTATCGTCAAGATATCGTTGGCGCTCGCCCCTTCGCCGGGCAGCACGTCATCGATGGGCAGCGATCCTGCAACATCGCGATAGGCGATCGCGCCATGCCCGGGCGGGCTGGCACTGTCGTCGTCGATCAACACAACATGTTTGAGATGCTGCGACCGGCCCGTCGCGGCCAACTGAACAATGTCCTCGCCGAACCGGCGGTCTCCGAACGCGGCGATCGTGAACATCCATGATACTTCAGAATCGTCCAGCAGAAATGCCAACTCGTGGGTGGTCGACCAGGTACTGAACGGCACGACGACCGCGCCCAGCGCCGCGATGCCAAAAAAAATCTCGAGCCACTCAGCCCGGTTGTTGGCGAGCAAACCGATCCGGTCGCCCCGCTTGACGCCAGCCTCTCGCAGGTATCCCGCCACATGCCGCGCACGATCGCGCAAATTGCCGTAGGAGAGCTGCCCGGCGGCCGACATCACCGCGTCATGATGCGGCGCCACTGCCGCCTGCTCGGCAAGCAGGTCGAAAGCTGTACGGCTGAAAGGTGCCCTCATGTGCAACCGGCTGATATACAGTGTTAGATTTCGCGGTGGACGCCTGTATCGGGCGCCCTCCAACCTATAGCAACGCGCCGGTGACACTGGCAACAACGCGGCATCATCACGGGACAGGAAACCGACGTGCCTCTCAACATAACCGAACCGGCGCGGCATATCGCGCTGATCACAATCGACAATCAGGCCAAACGCAACGCCATGTCACGCGATGACCTGCGAATACTCGGTGAAACCTGGGATCGACTCGAAGCGGATGATGCGTGCCGCACGATCGTGTTGACCGGTGCTGGCGACAGAGCCTTTTGCGCCGGCGCGGACATTGGTGGTGATCTCTCCGCCAGCGAAGACATCGCAAAACTGATCAACCGCGCACTGCTCAAGACGTCGGCCTATGCCAAACCGATCATTGCAGCCATCAACGGCGATTGCGCCGGCGGGGGCGTCGAACTGCTCCTTGCAACGGATATCCGAGTTGCCGCCGACCACGCGCGCTTCGGCCTACCCGAAGTCAAATGGTCGATCTATCCGTTTGGAGGCGCAACGGTGAAGCTGGTCCAACAGATCGGCTATGTCCACGCGATGGATCTGATCCTGACCGGCCGGTTGGTTGATGCCAACACCGCCGCCCACCTGAACCTGATCAACCGCGTCACGTCCCCCGACAGTTTGCTTGATGACGCATTGCAGACCGCGCAGGCCATCGCCTCCAACAGCCCATCCGCCGTGCAGGCCGTGAAGCAACAGATCAGCGCCGGCATCGCCGAATTCGCCCAGAGCCGTGAGGCGAGCGAACAGCAACTTGGCGACAGCGTCCGAGCGAGCTCCCACTTCACCGAGGGTGTCGCTGCCTTCCGCGAGAAACGGCAACCGAACTATGACTGAAACGCTCGACTTTGCAGCGCTGCTCAGACCAAGCGACCGCCTGGCATGGCCGGGCGTTGCCATGGAACCGATCGAACTCCTCGCCCAATTGGAGGCACAGCTCGAAAACATTCCGTCGGACACATCATGCCTGCTCAACATCTCGCTCACCGACGCGATCGATGCCGAGCGGCTGGCAAAACACATGCGCATCACCGCTCTTGGGGGATCCGTGACCAACAGACGCTTTGGTGCGATCGACGGCCTCGATGTCCTGCCGATCAACTATGGCGCCATTCCCGATCTGATTTCAACGGGCGCGCTCCAGATCGATTGCGTCCTGCACCACATGGCGCCCGACGGTGACGACTACAATCTCTCACTCATGGCCGACTATCTGCCCGAAGCCATTGCGAAAGCGCGCACGGTCATTGCCGAGATCAATGACCAGTTGCCCGTGACGTATGGCGATACCACCATCGATCGGGCCGACGTCGATCACATCCTTCACGTTTCTCGCCCGCCCGTCGAGGTTGCTTCGCGCCCGGCGCGGGCGCTCGAGAAAGAAATCAGTGGCCATGTCGCCCGCTTGATCAGTGACGGTGACACGCTCGAGGTCGGCCTCGGATCGCTCCCCGATGCGGTGCTTGAAGGCCTGGCGGACAAACGCGACCTCGGCGTTCATTCCGGCACAATCGGCGACCGCGTCGCGGAACTCGTCGATGCCGGCGTCATTACCAATGCGCGCAAGCCAATCGACACGGACAAGTGCGTCACCGCGACCTTGCTCGGCACGTCAAGGCTCTATCGATGGGCGCACAAGAACGAAGGCCTCGAAGTCCGCTCTCCACGCTACACCCACGACAATGCCGTCCACGCGCGAATACCACGCTTCATGGCGATCAACTCGGCGCTGGAAATCGATCTTACCGGCCAGGTCAATTCAGAGACGATCGGTCATGCGCATGTCGGTGTCATTGGCGGGCAAAGCGATTTCATGCGGGGCGGCATTCGCTCGCCGGGCGGGCGCAATATCATCGTGCTCGAAGCGACGGCGCGCAAAGGTACCGTGTCGCGCATCGTACCACGCTTCAAAGCGGGCATTGTCACCGCTGCGCGCAGCGAAGCCGATGTCGTCGTCACCGAATACGGCATCGCCGAATTGCATGGGCGCACCGTACATGAACGTGCCGACGCACTCATCGCCATCGCGCATCCCAACTTTCGCTCCCGGCTGCGCGCTGTCGCCAGCGAGGGATTGATCTGAAGCCTCGACTGGAAGGCGTTACTACGAAAAGAGGTCAGGCGGATCTGCTTCTGCGGCACCTCGAATGTCGCTGACACCGACACCGATCAGGCGGAACTGGCGACCATCAGCGACGCTGTCGATAAGGGCTGCGACCTGCTCATGCAACGTCGCCGCTTTCTGTGTCGGATGCGCCAGCTGCCGGTTCCGGGTCAATGTCTTGAAATCATGAGTCTTGAGCTTGAGCACTACCGTGCCGCCACTCATACTTTTGCGCTGCAGCTGGACGGCGACACGCTCGCACAATCGTTCCGCCACCTCGCGCAGGCGCGCCGGATCGCCGGTGTCAGTACGGAACGTCGTCTCGGCGGAGATGCTCTTTGATCCCCGACCCGTCGAGATTTCTCGTGCATCCACCCCCCGTGCGTAGCCACTCAGACGACGCCCGAACCGACCGACCAACGCAATCAGCTCTTCTTCCGGTCTCTGGCGCAGGTCGGCGATCGTCTCGATACCGGCCTCACGCAACCGCCGCGCCGTTGCCGCCCCGACGCCGTTGATCTTGGTGATCGGTAATGGCGCCAAGAAATCCTGCGCTTCACGACGGCCGATCACCGAATAGCCATCGGGCTTATCCAGATCCGAGGCCAGCTTGGCCAGGAATTTATTGTAGGACAGCCCGACCGATATCGTCACGCCGACCTGCGTGCGGACGTCATGGGCCAATCGCGCCAGAAGGATGGCCGGCTGCACCCGATCATCAGAAACATGCTCGGGCCGCAAATCGAGATAGGCTTCATCCATCGAAACTGGCTCAAAACTGTCAGTTGCCTGAAGAAACAGCGCCCTGATCTGGTTGCTGACCTCCTTGTACTTGGCCATGTCAGGCGGCATGACGACCGCGTCTGGACACAGTTCAAGGGCCTTGAACATCGGCATGGCGGATCGCGCGCCCGACTGGCGCGCGAGATAGCAGGCTGTCGTCACAACACCGCGACCGCCCGCGTGACCTATGATCAGGGCGCGATCTTCCAGCGTCGGATCATCCCGCTTTTCCACCGACGCGTAGAATGCATCGCAGTCGACATGGGCAATATTGAGCGAAATCAATTCTCGATGTCGCACGACCGATAGACTGCCACAGCGGGGACAATTCGCCGCTTCCGGTGTCAATCTGCGACATGTACGGCACAACATTCCTGCCATAACTGTTGTCCGGTCGAATAATCACTCAAGGGGTGAACGGCCACAAGAACATCATCATCAACGGCTAGTATCACGCAGAATCGCAATCCGAACAAATAAAGAACACATCCATCCACATGCCACGGGTGGACCAAATGGTGATCTGCCGTTTGTAGCAGCTGAATGTCCGCGTCTCGCAAGATGAGACGAACTCGAACTGACTAAACGACCCAATCGGAGGGATACATGAAGTTAAGACACGTCGCCGGCATGTTCGCCGCCCTCATCGTCAGCCAAAGCTCGGCATTGGCGGAAGGCGATGCCAAGAAAGGCAAGTCCGTCTATAAACGCTGCGCCGTCTGTCACGTCGTCGACAAAGAGAAGAACAAAGTCGGGCCGCACCTCGTTGGCATCATTGGGCGGAAAGCCGGCGTGGTAGAAAAGTTCAAGTATTCCAAGGCGATGCGCAAAAAAGGCGAAGAGGGTATGGTCTGGGATGAGGCCAACATCGACGCCTACCTCGAAAAACCGAGAAAGTTCATCCCGAAGAACAAGATGGCGTTTGTCGGCCTGAAGAAGAAATCCGATCGCGACAACGTCATTGCCTACCTGAAGGAAGCAACAAAGAAGAAGTAGATCGTCCGACAGGCCTCCAAACACGTGCATCAGAGCACCGGTCGCACCGCGGTCGGTGTTTTTTTGTGTTATCCAGAGTTTTCGATGACGGCCGGTGCCCGGCAAAGAGAGGCCCAGCATGAACTATACGTTGGTTATTGCCATCTTCGCGCTCGTCACAGCCGCTTGCCTGCCGGCGAAGCGTGTCAGCGCCGCCGAACTGATCATGGTCGAACAGGAAAACTGCCATTGGTGCCATAGGTGGGATGTCGACATTGGCACCACGTACAACAGCACGCCGGTCGGCCGGATTGCACCGTTGCGCCGCGTCGATATCTCAGACCCAAAGCCGGCTGACCTTACCGGCATCAATCTCGGCCGCGCGACACCCGTGTTCATCCTGATCGAGGATGGCATCGAAATCGGCCGGGTACGCGGTTATCCGGGCCGCGAGGTATTCTGGACGCTGCTGCGCGAGCAATTGGCCAAGCTACCATCATTGCGCCGCCACGCGAGCCCGCCCGTTGCGAGCAAAACCGGCTATTCGTCATCGAGGAACAAATCGCGCTGGGTCGTACCTTTGTACTCGGTCCGATAGAGTCCGCGGGCCTGCAGGATCGGGATGACCTGATCAACGAACTCTTCCAGCGCGCCCGGCGCGTAGATCATCGAGATCATAAAACCATCGCCGCCGACTTCGCCAACAAAAGCCTCCATCTGGTCAGCAACCATTTCCGGCGTGCCAACAAACTGCGGCAGGCCGACACCCTGCCCGTGACGCTCGCCGGCTTCGCGTAACGTCATCGACGAACCATCCGCCTTGCGGAAACGCGACTTCATGCGCTGCAGCGCCGGCTCATTGCTATCTGCAACGGGCAGATCGAGATCGTACTGCGACAAATCATGATCAAGGTGCGCCGAGAGGATCGCAAGCCCGGCATCGAGGGGAACGAGCGCGTTGTGCTCGGCCTGCTTCTCCAGCGCCTCGGCCTCCGTCTCGGCGAGGATAGGTTGCATGCCAAACAGCATCTTGCAGTGGTTCGGATCTCGCCCAAGTTCGCCGACACGCTTCTTGATATCGGCAAAATACTTCTTGGCTTCGGCCACATTTGGCTGAATGGCGAAAATGGCATCGGCATACTGAGCCGCAAAATCACGGCCTTTTGGCGAGGTACCGGCCTGCAGGATCGCCGGGCCGTTTTGCGGCGAGCGCACGACGTTGAGCGGGCCGCGCGACTTGAAGAATTTTCCTTCATGCTCGATGCGCCGCACCTTGGTATGGTCAGCGAAGACCGCGCCGGCGCGATCCATCACCACCGCGTCTTCATCCCAGCTGTCCCAAAGCTTCCGACACACCTCCATGTATTCGAAGGCACGGTCGTAGCGCTGGTCGGTATCCTCGCGTTCGACGCCATAGTTGGCCTGCTGGTTGCGGTTGATCGATGTCACGACGTTCCAGCCGGCGCGTCCGTTTGTCAGGTGATCGATCGTCGCCCACATTCGCGCGGCGTAAAAGGGATGCTGATTGCTCGTCGAGAACGTCGCCGCCACGCCGATGTGTTTGGTCGCAGCGGCCATGAACGAGAGCAGCGGAATGGGATCGTGTTCCGGCGCCTGTACGGCATATCTGAGTGCCGGCTCCAGCGTACCCTGGAATGAATCGGCGATGTAGTTGAGGTCAGCGAAGAAGACGGCGTCGAAGAGCCCACGTTCGCAGACCTGCGCAATATGTTGATAGAGTTCCGGGCGCCGCCAGTCATAGCCGGCTTCCGCGGTCTTCGGGTGACGCCACATGCCCAGCGAATGGTAGCTTGGACCATGGACCAAGAACTGTGCCAGATGAATCTTCTTCATGGCCATCACTGCCCTCAATTGTTGTTCAAGGACTGAGCCTATAACGAATGCCGCATCACCTGAAGGCCAACCGACGAACCGGCGCGCCTAGAGCACCGGGCAAATCCGCTCTGCAGAATGGTTCATATTTATTGCCCGGCTCTCTATTCTATTCGATCATGGCAACGGTTTCGCCTTCCGGAATGGCTTCGCCTTCTTCGACCATGATCTCTTTCAGCGTGCCGTCTTTGGGCGCGGTCACCGGAATCTCCATTTTCATGGATTCCATGATCATGATGGTATCGTCCTCAGCGACCTTGTCGCCCACCTTCGCGACGATCTTCCAGACATTGCCGGCCACGTCCGTCACGACTTTGGTTGCTGCCATTATTCCTGCCACCCTCAAGAGCCAAACCGAGAAAGCCAACCTGACCTGCCATGCCGTGCCTTACAATCAGCAGGTTGATTGTACCATTTCAATGACGATCCGGCCTCCCAATCCGGCCTCGTCAACGCCGAATTCCACGTGTTAGTCACAAGTCTGATGATCAGTCACACCACGACAAGGCGGCCCGATGGCAACTCCGAGAGCACAGCATCGCGACCACATGCAGGACGAGGCCCTGGAGCAGGCACGCAACAGCGCACACAACCACGGCGGGCGCCTTGCAACATTCATCTCCGCTCTGGCGCTGCTGTTCTCAGGCTACAGCTTCTACGAAGCCGTGCTGCGCGCGCCCGAACTGGCAATCTATGTGCCGCCCCGGATCGCCTACACGGACCCGAACCGCCCCAGCGATCCCTTCGAGGTCTTCATCATTCCCGTCACGCTCGCCAATGATGGCGCACGCACGGGCACCGTGCTGTCACTCGATTTGGCGGTCAAGAACCTGAAAACCGGCGACACCAAGAAATTCTACTCGGCACAAACCGGCCCGTGGGGCATCGCACCTGTCAAGGCCTACGCACCGGTCTCGCTTCCAGGCCGCATTTCCAGTTCTCACGCCGTCCAGTTCTTCCCCGTCGCCGATGAGACGTTGCCGCGCATCACCGACCAGGAAGGCGGCACCTATGAATTCGAAATCAAGCTCAACACCGCCTCGAAGGATATCGGAATCCCGTTCCTCGATCTGCGCACGCGCCCGCTGAAATTTACGATGCAAATGGACAAGATGGACTACCGAATCTTTGCGCGCAGCGGCACCCTCGAACTCTGGTCGAAGGGCAACCGGCCGGCCGGCGTGACGCCGCAATAGCGCGCGAGCCTACTCCGCCGCCACGGCACGCTTGGCGTTCTGCTCGGCGAGTTTGAGGAAACCATCGCGGGTCTGCGGGATCTTCATGTCGAGCTCGCCGCCAGCAATCAGCGTGCGCAGCATTTGCGCCGTCCCGCCAGCGATCGTGAACATCCTGGCATCGCGTACATAACGCTCGGCATCGCAGTTGCGCGAATAACCCCAGGCACCGTGCATCTGCAGCACGTCATTGGTGACCTTGACCGCCATCTCGGAAGTGAACAACTTTGCCTGGGCTGCCATTACCGGATCAGGAAACAACCCCGCGCGATCCCCCTTGGAGCGCGCCGCCCGGTATATCAACCCGCGGCTCGCCTCGATACCGGTTGCGAGATCTGCAAGCATCCATTGCAGGCCCTGGAATTCCGCGATCGGGCGCCCGAACTGCTCGCGCTCCTGCAGATAATCGAGAACCAGATCGTAGGCACCCTGCGCCAGCCCCAGTGCGACCGTGCCGGCGCCGACTCGCTGCGAGTTATAGGCGTCGATCAAATCCCCGAAGCCGCGGCGCAACCCGGACGGCGGCACCAGCATCATATCTTCGTTGATCTCCATGTCCTCGAACAGGATTTCGGTCTCCGGAATGCCACGCAGCCCCATCGCCGGCTCGCGCTTGCCAATCACCAGCCCCGGCGTCTCATCGCGCACCGCGATGAACCCGCCGATCCCGAGATCATCGCCGTTCTCATCAAAGGTACGGGCAAAAACCAGATGCAGGCGCGACACGCCGCCACCAGTGATCCAATGTTTGCGCCCGTTGATGATGAACTTATCGCCGCGCTTGACGGCGCGTGTGGTCATTTCCGTCGCAGCACTGCCGGCTTCCGGCTCCGTGATACAGATCGCCGGTTTGTCGCCGGAGAGCGGAAATGCGGCGGCGAATCGTTTCTGTTCCTCGGTGCCATAGGCCATGATCGCGGAAATCGCGCCCATGTTGGCCTCGACAGAAATCCGCCCGGCGGCACCGCAGCACCGCGCCATTTCCTCGATCACCAGGACGACATCCAGGTAGCTGAGGCCCGGGCCACCATATTCCTTGGGAATCGTCATGCCCATGAAACCGGCGTCGCGCAACGCATCGATGTTGTCCCAGGCGTATTCTTCCGTCTCATCGACGCGACGCGCCCGCGGCTTCATGACGGATTGGGCCAATTCTCGCGCGCGGCCCTGCAGCGCCAGCTGTTCGGAAGTCAAGCCGTAGGTCATTGAACGATCCTGAGAGTCGCGTTTCACGTACTTTGCGGCGTGCATATGACCTCAAAACTCACGGAACTTCAATTACCCGTGAACAATCAGTACCAATCCGATACATTTTTGCTGAACGAATTTCGGTTCACGAACTGGTCAGATGCCCCGGCATCTGTTAGCCGAAGCAGCAAAAGCCCGCGCGCCTCGATCGGTGCCAAACAATCTGGAGGAACGAACAATGACCACGATCGGCTTTATCGGCCTTGGCATCATGGGCGCCCCGATGGCCGGCCATCTTGTCGATGCCGGCCACAAAGTTGTCACACGCACTCACAACTCACCGGTTCCTGAAGAACTGAAGGCGAAAGGCGTCGAAAACCTGGCCTCCCACAAGGCCGTCGCTGAGGCATCGGATGTGATCATCATGATCGTACCCGATACGCCACAAGTCGAAGAGGTGCTGTTTGCGCCCGAGGGCGTCGCGGCCGGCCTGTCGCAAGGTAAACTCGTCATCGACATGAGCTCGATCTCACCGATCGACACCAAGGCGTTTGCCGGGAAGATTGCCGCCCTCGGCTGCGACTACGTCGACGCGCCGGTATCGGGCGGTGAGGTCGGTGCCAAGGCGGCGTCCTTGACGATCATGGTCGGCGCCACGGACGACGGATTCGCCCGTGCCAAGCCGCTGTTCGATCTCATGGGCAAGAACATCACGCACGTTGGCCCGATCGGCGCAGGACAGACAACCAAGGTCGCCAATCAGATCATCGTCGCCCTCAACATCGAAGCGGTCGCCGAAGCGCTGCTCTTCGCCTCCAAGGCGGGCGCCGATCCGGCCAAGGTCCGCGAGGCCCTGATGGGCGGTTTCGCATCGTCGAAAATCCTCGAGATTCACGCCGAACGCATGCTCAACCGCACCTTTGACCCGGGCTTCCGCATTCGCCTGCACCAGAAAGACCTCAACCTCGCACTGCAAAACGCCAAGGAAATGGGCATCTCGCTGCCCAACACGGCGACCGCGCAGGAGTTGTTCAACTCTTGCGCAAGCCACGGCGGCGCCGACGATGACCATTCAGGCCTGGTCAAGGCACTCGAGCGCATGGCCAATCACCAGGTCGCAGGCGGCTAGCCGTATCACAGCGACGCCCGCAGCGAGGATCAGCGATGGATCACAAGGCATTTCTGCTCAGCCTGTTCGATGCCGCCGTCAAGGCGGCCGATCCGATCCATTGCCTGCCGGCGTTTCTGCCGGAGCCGCCAAAAGGACGCACGATCGTCATCGGTGCCGGCAAAGCCGCCGCATCGATGGCGAAGGCGACCGAAACGAGTTGGCCCGGCCCCATCAGCGGCCTCGTCGTCACGCGTTACGACCATGGCCTGGCCTGCGATCGCATCGAGGTGGTGGAAGCCGCGCATCCGGTGCCCGACATCAAGGGACTTGAGGCGGCCGAGCGCATCCTCGCCGCCGTACAAGGCCTGTCGGGCGACGACTTGGTGCTGTGCCTGATCTCCGGTGGCGGCTCGGCCCTGCTGACCCTGCCCGGACCCGGAATCGCGTTGGAAGACAAGCAGGAACTAAACCGCGCTTTGCTCAAGTCCGGTGCCAACATCACGGACATGAACACCGTGCGCAAACACCTTTCAGCAATCAAAGGCGGCCGGCTGGCGCTCGCAGCAGCGCCGGCTCCGGTCGTCGCACTCGCGATCTCCGATGTACCCGGCGACGATCCGGCGGTGATCGCATCGGGCCCGACTGTCGCAGATGCGACGACAGTGGCCGACGCCAAAGCGGTGCTGGCACGCTTCGGCATTATGCCGCCCGCGTCGATCGCGACCTTCCTCGACGGCGAGATGGCGGAAACACCCAAACCAGGCGACGCGAGCCTCGCACACAGCACCTTCCGCATGATCGCAACACCGATGGCCTCGCTGGAAGCGGCCGCCGACGTCTGCCACGAGACCGGCATAACGCCTGAAATTCTCGGCGATGACCTCGAAGGCGAAGCGCGCGAGGTAGCAATCGATCACGCAGAGCAGGCCAAGGCCATTGCCGCCAGCCTCGCGTTGGACGATGCGCCTGTCGCACTGATTTCCGGCGGCGAGACGACCGTAACGGTCAAGGGCGATGGACGAGGCGGGCGCAATGCTGAGTATCTGCTGGCGCTGACCGTCGCACTCGCCGGCAACAAGCAAATTCACGCCATCGCATGCGACACGGATGGCATCGATGGCAGCGAAAACAACGCCGGTGCCGTGACCGGACCCGACACACTCGCGCGGGCTAAAGCGGCCGCAATCGACGCACACGCCTGTCTTTCGAACAATGACGGCTATACATTCTTTCAGAAGCTCGACGATCTGGTCAAGACGGGTCCAACGTTAACGAACATCAACGATTTCCGGGCCATCCTGATCACGCCCCCCGCAACCTGATACCGCTCGACAAGAAGGATTGAATCATGGCGCTCATGATGCCAAAGCCTGAAGAGGAGATCCTCGCAAACCGCGACTTGTTGATTGAACGGTTACGAGAAATCCTGCCGACCGAAAGTGTCATAGATAGTGAGATCGAGCGTCGTGCGTATGAATGCGATGCGTTGACCATGTATCGTCAATTGCCGCTGGTCGTCGTTCTGCCGGAGACCGTGCCACAGGTCTCAGCAATTATGGCGTTGGCCAACGAGATGAATGTCAAGGTCGTGCCGCGTGGCTCCGGCACGTCGCTGTCAGGCGGTTCGCTGCCACTCGGTGACGGTATCCTGCTGGGCATGAGCAAATTCAACAAGGTTCTTGAGGTCGACTACCCCAACCGCTGCACCCGCGTCCAACCCGGCGTGACTAATCTCGCAATAACCAAAGCCGTCGAGCACAACGGTTTCTACTATGCACCGGACCCCTCCTCCCAGATCGCCTGCTCGATCGGCGGCAACGTCGGCGAGAACGCCGGCGGTGTCCATTGCCTCAAGTACGGCTTGACGACCAACAATCTGCTCGGCCTGGAAATCGTCCTGATGAACGGCGAGGTCGTCCAACTGGGCGGCAAGCATCTCGATAGCGAAGCTTACGACCTGATGGGCCTCATGACCGGTTCCGAAGGCCTGCTCAGCGTCGTCACCGAAGTCACCGTGCGCATTCTACAAAAGCCCCAGACTGTGCGCGGCATGCTGTTCGGATTTCCGACGCTCGACGACGGCGGCAACTGCGTCGCCGACATCATCGCAGCCGGCATTATCCCCGGCGGACTCGAAATGATGGATAGCATGGCCATCATCGCCGCCGATGACTTCCAGCCGTGCGGCTATCCGCGCGATGTCGAAAGCCTGTTGATCTGCGAACTCGACGGCACGGACAGCGAAGTCGATCACCTGATCACGCGTGTTTCGCAGATCGCACAGAGCAACAATGCCGCCGTCATACGCGTTGCCGAAACCGAGGAAGAACGCCTGCAGTTCTGGGCCGGTCGCAAGAACGCGTTTCCAGCCGTCGGCGCCATCGGGCCGGACTATTTGTGCATGGACGGTACGATCCCGCGCAAGGAACTGAGCAATGTCCTCGCCGGCATGCGTGAACTGTCCAAGAAACACGGGCTCCGGGTCGCCAATGTCTTTCATGCCGGAGACGGCAACCTGCACCCGCTCATTCTCTATGACGCCAGCATCGACGGCGACATCGAAAAAGCCGAAGCCTTCGGCGCCGACATCCTCAGGTTGTGTGTCGAAGTCGGCGGTGTGCTGACAGGCGAGCACGGCGTCGGCGTCGAGAAGCGCGATCTCATGGGCACGATGTTCAGCGAAGACGATCTCAAGCAGCAGCAGCGTGTGAAATGCGCCTTCGACCCGAACCATCGCCTCAACCCCGGCAAGGTTTTCCCGACGCTGCATCGCTGCGCCGAACTCGGTCATATGCATGTCCACAAGGGCCAGGTGCCATTCCCTGACCTGCCGAGGTTCTGAACCGTGGAGCAGTTCGCACCGACATCCGCCGACGACATCATCGAAGCCGTCCAGGCTGCCATTGCCAATGAAGCGCCGATGGAAATCGGCGGCAACCACAGCAAACGCGCACTGGGCCGGCCGGTGCAGGCAGCGCACGGCCTTTCCACCCGCAACATGCGCGGTGTGCATTTCTACGAGCCTTCCGAGCTGGTCGTGTCGCTGGCACCCGGCACCACAATGCGCGAATTGATCGACCTGCTCGACCAGAACGGCCAGGAACTCGCATTCGAGCCCATCGACTACGGCAGGCTGTTCGGCACCGAAGCCCTGTCCGGAACGATTGCAGGTGCGGTCGCGATCAATGCCAGCGGGCCGCGCCGCATCAAGGCCGGTGCGGCGCGCGATCATATGTTGGGCTTTACCGCCATCAGCGGGCGCGGCGAGACCTTCCAATCCGGTGGACGCGTCATGAAGAACGTGACCGGCTACGATCTGTCAAAACTCATGACCGGCTCGTACGGCACCCTGGCGGTCTACACCGATCTCACCCTGAAGGTGCTGCCCAAGCCGGAAATGGAAGAAACGCTGATCATTCACGGGCTCGAAGACAAAGCTGCCATCCAAGTGATGACCGAGGCGTCCGGCTTGCCGCACGAGGTGTCGAGCTTCGCGCACCTTCCCGCCGATGTCGCCGCGCGCATGAGCGAGCCGTTCCGTGGCGAAAGCCCCGTCACCGCCCTGCGCCTCGAAGGCCCGGAGATCTCCGTCGTCAAGCGCAAGCAGGACCTGCGAGAGCACTTTGCTGGCCGCGGCGGGGAATTCGATGTCATCGCTCCAAGCCAGTCGCGAACCTTCTGGCATGCATTGCGCGATGTCGCGCCGCTCTGCGATCACGACGGTGACGTCTGGCGAATCTCGGTGGCACCGACCAACGGAGCAGACATCCTCGAGGCCATTCGCGCCGCTGGCGTCGATGCCATCGCCTACTACGACTGGGCCGGCGGCCTGATCTGGATGGCAACCAAGACCGATGCAACCACTGCGGCGCCGGCGATCCGAAACATCGTTCAGGCCAGCGGCCACGCGACGCTCGTTCGCGCCAGCGAAGCGGATCGAGCAGCTGTCGATGTGTTTCACCCGCAGCCGGCCGCGCTCGCCGCCCTCACAGCCCGCGTCAAGGACAGCTTTGATCCGGAACGCATCCTCAATCGCGGCCGCATGCGGGAAGACCTCTGATGCAGACAAATTTCACGGCCAACCAACTTCGTGACCCCGACGTTGCCCAATCCGAAGCGATCCTGCGCAAATGCGTTCATTGCGGCTTCTGCACGGCCACCTGTCCAACCTATCTCCTGCTCGGCGACGAACTCGACAGTCCGCGGGGCCGCATATACCTGATCAAGGAGATGCTCGAGAACGATCGGGCAGCAGACCCCAGGACGGTGACCCACATCGATCGTTGCCTCTCGTGCCTCTCGTGTATGACCACCTGTCCCTCGGGCGTCCACTACATGCATCTTGTCGATCATGCGCGAACGCATATCGAGCGCACCTATCAGCGGCCACTGCCCGAGCGCGTCCTGCGCCGCATCCTCGCGCTCGTGCTGCCGCGTCCCAATTTATTTCGCCTGGCGCTGTTCGGCGCCCGCTTTGCCAAGCCTTTTCGGGCCTTGCTGCCCGGCCGACTGAAAGGTCTTGTGGCGATGGCACCAGCTTCCATTCCATCGCCTTCGTTCGTTGATCGCCCTGGCGTCTATTCGCCGGCAGGACCGCGGCGCATGCGCGTTGCCTTGCTTAACGGCTGCGCCCAGAAGGCGCTTGATCCGGCAATCAACGAGGCAACGGTACGGCTGCTCAACCGTCTTGGCGTGGAGGTTGTTGTCTCGAAAGGCGCCGGCTGCTGCGGCGCGCTCACGCACCACATGGGCATGGTCGATGCATCACACGCGTCGGCAGCCGCCAACATCCGCGCCTGGAAGCGAGAGATCGATGGCGAGGGCCTCGATCACGTCGTGATCAATACATCCGGCTGCGGCACAACAGTCAAAGACTACGGCTTTATGTTCCGTGAAGATCCCGACATGGCTGACGATGCGGCCATGATCTCGAGCATGGCTTGCGATGTCACAGAGCTGCTCGACGAACTTCAGCCACGGCGACACGCCGACATACCGAAACTGCGCGTCGCCTATCATTCCGCCTGTTCGATGCAGCACGGCCAACAAATCACGACAACGCCAATGACATTGCTGAACACAGTTGGCTTCGAGGCCTGCGTCGTACCTGAGAGCCATATCTGCTGCGGCTCCGCCGGCACCTACAATCTCCTGCAACCGGAATTGGCAGGACGATTGCAGGCGCGCAAAGTTGCCCATATCGAGAGTGTGGCGCCGGACGTCATCGCCGCCGGCAATCTCGGCTGCATGATCCAAATTGGCAGCGCCACCAAGGTTCCCGTCGTCCACACGGTAGAGTTGATCGACTGGGCAACGGGCGGTCCCGTACCGACAGCCCTCAAGGACCTCGCGAAACGCCGTCGACAGCCCAGCGATTTCATTATCGACGCGGCAGCCTAGCCGCACAGCTGTCACAAAATTGCAGCGATGGCCCTGTACCTGCCCCTGGAACTCAGGCATGGATCAGGCAGACGACGACATACGCCGCCGAGGAATGACATATGAAACGCCATCGCCGAGCAAAAATCGTGGCCACCGTCGGCCCCGCAACATCGAGTCCGGACATGCTCCGCAAAATGTTCCTGGCCGGTGTCGATGTTTTCCGCATGAACTTCAGCCACGGCGACCACGAAGACCACGCCGCCGTACACGCCGCGATCCGCGCCCTCGAAAAAGAAGTATCTCGCCCGATCGGTATCTTGCAGGACCTTCAGGGACCGAAGATTCGGGTCGGCACCATCAAGGATGGACGCATCGACGTCGAGGCTGGCGACTCTGTTCGGTTTGTGCCGGACGGTGAAAACGGCGGCTCGGATGCCATTCCGCTGCCGCACCCCGAGATTTTTGCCTCGACCGCGCCGGGCCATCGGTTGCTCATCGACGACGGCCGCCTCATGCTCAAGGTAACCGGCTTCGACGGCGATGCCATAGTCGCCGATGTCGTTGTCGGTGGGACGATATCGAATCGCAAAGGTGTCAACGTCCCCGATGCGGTGCTCGAATTATCGCCGCTCACCGACAAGGATCGCAGAGATCTGGATTTCGGGCTCGAACTCGGAATCGACTGGCTCGCCCTGTCCTTCGTGCAGCAGCCCTCCGACATCATGGAAGCCCGCCAGATCGTGTCCGATCAGGCCGGCATCATGGCCAAGATCGAAAAGCCGGCCGCGCTCGATCGCATCGACGACATCGTCGCGCTGTGCGATGCGATTATGGTGGCGCGCGGCGACCTCGGTGTCGAAATCCCACCCGAACAGGTGCCCGGCCGCCAAAAGGAGCTGATCCGTGCCTGCCGGCTCGCAGCAAAACCTGTCGTCGTTGCGACGCAGATGCTCGATTCAATGGCCAGTGCGCCTGCTCCAACGCGCGCGGAAGCCTCCGACGTCGCAACCGCGATCTACGATGGCGCGGATGCCGTGATGCTGTCGCAAGAATCCGCGATCGGGAAATACCCCGTCGAAACCGTTGAAATGATGGAGCGGATCATCTGGAACACGGAGAACCACCGCGCCTACCGCTCGATCATCGACGCCCTTGAGCCGATCATCGACCCATCCATTCACCATGCCGTGTCGGAGGCTGCCGCCGACGTCGCCAACAAAATCGGCGCAACCGCGATCGTTGCCTTCACGTCGCGCGGCACCACGGCCTACCGCATTGCCCGCAAGCGCCCCGAAGTACCCATCCTAAGTGCCACGACCGATATAAGGATCGCCCGGCGCCTGGCACTTCTATGGGGCGCCCACAGCGTGACGGCCGATCACATGATCGCAAGCTACGACGAGATGGTCGATGACAGCCGAAAACTGGCGATCGCCGATGGTTTCGCCGAAGCCGGCGACCGCATTGTCGTGATCGCCGGCGTTCCGTTCGGCACGCCCGGGTCGACGAACAATTTGCGGGTGATCACCGTTTAGGCGCTAATGCGCTCATCTGGTTGCGGAACGGGATTTGACCAGCCCCTGCCGCAACCGGGAACGATCAGGTTTTTTACGAGTAGACGAGGTCGACCAAGCGGCGCGACGTGCCTGCGCTGGGGTGGCCATCATGATTTCGCCGAAAAGTAATATTGACGTATCGACCAGGGCAGCATGCTTGAGCCGTCGGGCCGATCGAATGGAAAGTCCCGGCTCCAAACGAACATCCGGAGGGTGTGATGAGCATTGCCCTTGAGCAAGAGCATCTCGTCGGTGCACGCCTCTATGCGACGCGACACGACATGCTCCGCGCGGTGGCTCAAAAACAAGGCGGCGTAATCGCCGAGATCGGCGTCGCGCATGGCGACTTTTCGCAATTCATGCTGGACACGCTCAGGCCGAAGAAATTCATCGCCTTTGATCTATTCAACATGCATGAATACCCGGAACATTGGGGCATACCGTCCGAGGTATTATTCAATGGCATGACGCATGGTGCATTCTATGAAGAACGCTTCAAGCAGCACCAAGCAGAAATTGTGATGGAGCGCGGCTACAGCCATCTGACCTTGCAAAAATATCCGCCGCGGTCATTCGATCTGATCTATGTCGACGCGTCTCACGACTACGAGGGCGTAAAAAAAGACACCGTCCTTTCCGCGGAACTGGTCAAGACCGATGGCCTGTTGATCTTCAACGACTACACGATGTTCGACCCCATCACGAAAACACCCTATGGCGTCGTACAGGCCGTCAACGAACTGGTACTTGAATCCGATTGGCGCGTCATCGGTTTCGCGCTTCAGCAGGACATGTTCTGCGATGTCGCGCTATCGATGTCGCATTAAATGCAGCCCGACAGCCGGTGTTCAACCGGCCCGGCATAGATTGGCTCCAAGACCAGTCGAGGCGGCTGCCTGTCAAAGTACCCCGGCACCGCGCAACACTCGGCTGAGCGCATAGCCGACAGCATACGAAAGCGGAACGGCAACAAGTACAGCCAGCCACGGAAACAATCCAAGCTCGGCAAAAAAAATCGCACTGACAACGAAACTCGCGACCAACGCAAAGATCAGCAACGCCATTATCTAAAAACTCCCACGTGCTCACGCGCCACGCCAACGCGCAATCATTTACGATACGCCAAGCATTGCCGCAATATGGCGTCAAAACCATGTCTCTGTAAATGCCGACCACATTGGTGATTTTCAGCACGGACAGGACAATCTCCTTCCTGGCCACAGCGCAGCGGATTGTACCTGCGCCGACGCTGAGGCAAAGTCTCAACAACCCAATCAGCTTATTCACTCGCGGAGACTCTCACGTGAACAATCCATTCTCGCTCGACGGACAGGTCGCCATTGTCACGGGCGGCAGCAAGGGCATCGGCCTCTCGATCTCGCAGCATCTCGCGCAGCTCGGCGCCAAAGTCGTCGTCTCCAGCCGCAAGCTCGACGTTTGCGAAGCCGTTGTCGAAGACATCAAGAAGAATGGCGGCGAGGCGATCGCGGTTGCGTGCAACATTTCGCGCCGGGAAGAATGTGAAAACCTCGTCAAAGTGACACACGACACCTGGGGGCGCATCGACACATTCGTTGCCAATGCGGCGGTAAACCCCGTGTACGGACCGATGACCGGCCTTTCGGACGAAGCGTTCGACAAGGTAATGTCATCGAACGTCCACAGCGCGATCTGGTTCGCCAACGCGGCAATGCCACACATGGCCGACGTCGGCGGCGGCAGCTTCATCATCGTCTCATCGATCGGCGGCCTCAAAGGATCGGCCGTGCTCGGCGCCTACGGCATATCGAAGGCAGCCGACACCGGCGTTGCCCGGGCCTTGGCCGTCGAGTGGGGTCCTAAAAACATCCGCGTCAACTGCATCATGCCGGGCCTCATCAAGACCGACTTTGCACGCGCGCTATGGGAAGACGAGACCAATCGCAAAAACCGAGAGGCGCGCACGCCACTGGGACGCATCGGCGATCCGGATGACATTGGTGGCATCGCCGCCTTTCTCGCGGGCCCGACAGCCAAGTTCATCACGGGTCAAATGATCGTCGCGGATGGCGGTACGACGATTGCTTGATGCAGCGGCGAAACGGCACACCATGCACGACGCGCAACCACCACGTTTTCGCTCGGTCAATCCCATCACGGCCGTGCAGGACTTGGCCGCTGCTCTTGACTATTACCAGCGTGTGCTCGGTTTCGAGCTTGGCTGGGTGTGGGGCGACCCGGCAACGCTTGCCAGCGTATGCCGCGATGATGTCGGCCTGAACCTGTCCGCCGACCGCTTGGATCAATTCGGCCCCTCTCGCCTTTACGCTCACACAGGCGACGTCGACACGTATCACGCCACCGTCGTCGCAGCAGGTGCCAGGGTCACCGTCGCACTCGACGACCGCGTTTACGGCATGCGCGATTTCCGGCTGGTCGACCCCGACGGCAACGAACTGAGTTTCGGCGAACCGATTACGACCTGACCGGCCAGGTATCCGAAAGCCTGTAGCCACCCGGCCAGGGATCGTCAGGGTCGAGCATCACCTGGTGGGTTCCCGTGATCCAGGCGCGCCCCGCGATGGCCGGCGTTATCGCCGACTTGTCGCCAACCGCGCCGACGCCTGCGATCCTGCAGTCGAACTGCGAACCAATGATAGAGCGCCCGACAAATGCAGCGCCGTCAGACAGTTCGCCACGCGCATGCATTACGGCCATGCGCGCCGAACATCCCGTACCGCATGGCGATCGATCCAACTTCCCAGGCTCGATGGCGACCGCGTTCCATCCCGTTTTGACGCCATCGACCAACTCGACCGGCTTCGTAAACTGACAAAACGAAATGTGGTTCCACTCAGGGTTTTCGGGATGACGGAAGCCGAGCTGGTCGTTCGCTGCCGACCTGATCTTCATGCCCAGCGCGGCCAAGGCAGCGGCTTCATCGGGCACCAGCTCGAAGCCGACCGCGGCGGCATCAACCAGTACGAAACTGTCGCCTCCGTAGGCAGTATCCACGGTCAACGTGCCGATGCCCTCGACTTCGATCGACGCATCGAGCCGATCGGCAAACGAAAGGACATTGTGGACCTCGACACGCTCCGCCTTGCCGTTGCGACACGCCGCGCGCACCTCGACCAAACCCGCCGGCGCTTCGAGGAAGAAGGTAGTTTCCGGCTCGCTCATGGTGACGATCCCACTATCGAGCAGGACCGTCGCGACACACATCGAGTTGGAGCCGGACATCGGCGGTGTGTGCACCGGTTCCATGATGATGAAGCCCATCGCCGCGCGCGGATCCTTTGGCGGCACCAGCAGGTTGACATGCCGGAAAACACCGCCGCGCGGCTCGTTGAGGACGAAGTTGCGCAATGTCTCGTCGTCGGCGATCCAGCGCGACTGCTCCCATAGTGTCGCGCCCGGCGGCGGCGCCACGCCACCGACTATGACATCGCCGACCTCGCCCTCGGCGTGGCACGAGACAACGTGAACGGTCTTGCTCGAGCGCATATTCGTCAGCTCCGTTTGCCGGGGCGCGATGCCC
>JBPCVZ010000322.1:0-6608 GCA_051010015.1 Hyphomicrobiaceae bacterium | reverse complement strand
AGATTGCGGGCGAACGCGCGGGTTGCCTGGGCGCGCGGCCCCTCGCTGCCGTCGAGGTTGATCGGCAGGCCGAGCACGAACCCGGCAATCGCGTGCTCCTCGGCGTGATCGAGCAGGGTGACAACGTCGATCGAGAATTTCTTGCGCCGGATGGTTTCCAGTGAGGAGGCAATGGTGCGGCGAAGGTCGGACAACGCCAGGCCGATCGTCTTTGTGCCAAGGTCCATGCCGATCAATCGACCTTCGCTGGCAAGTACGGCTGCGAATGCATCGGCGTCATCAAACGTCTGGCCGGTTGTGGCTTGCGGAGCGGATTCGGACATTTCGAGCCTTGGTGCTGATCCGTAGCGGGCTGATTTGATGACGTCAGACGCTTGTCGGGCGCGACGTCGATCGGTAGTTTCGCCTGAAGTTGATCATCTCTAGCATCTCGTTGAGGCACTCCCCATGAAAATCACCTGGTTTGGCCATTCCACCTTCCGTATCGAGACCGGCAATAGCGTGATCATGATCGATCCGTTCCTGAAGGGAAACCCAACCTTCAATGAGGCCGGGCTGAGTTTCGATGATGCCATCAAGGGCGTCACGCACGTCGGCCTGACGCATGGTCATGATGATCATTTCGCGGACGCGGCCGAAGTTTGCAAAACCAACGATGCGATGCTGTTTGCGACGTATGAACTGGCGCTGCATGTCGGATCGGAGAAAATGGAGCCGATGAACACCGGTGGCACCGTGGCATCCGATGATTTCTCGCTGACGTTGACGGATGCACTGCATTCGTCGTCGTCGAGCGGCACGTATCTGGGCAATCCCAACGGCATCGTGCTGACCACCAAGGAAGGCAAGACCGTCTACCACATGGGCGACACCGACGTGTTTCCGGGGATGGACCTCGTCAACAAGCTTTACAAGCCCGATATCGGCATTGTGCCGATCGGTGATCGGTTCACGATGGGTGCGCGCACGGCGGCATTTGCCTGCAAGGAGTATTTCAATTTCGACGTCGTGATCCCCTGTCACTACGGCACGTTCCCGATCCTCGATCCGAATGCCGACAAGTTCGTCGAGGCGATGCAGGGCCAGCGCGTCGAAGTGCCAGCCGTCGGCGGCAGTGTCGAGGTCTAGTGCGTTCGGCCGGGCTTGGCGGCGGCGCCTTGCGTGCCGCCTCGGGCCACGATAAGACACCCTGGCAATAGACGCACACGTCCAACAGCAGTTCAATGTGAGGCAGTATGGAGGTCGACGAGGCCACCGTTCGGCGGATCGCGCGGCTCGCGCGCATCGAGGTTACCGATGAGGAAGCGCGCAACCTCGAGGGGGAGCTATCGGGCATCCTGCAATGGGTCGAGCAACTCAACGAGGTCGACACCGACAATGTCGAGCCGATGACGTGTGTCGTGCCCGTCAAGGCGAAACTGCGCGACGACGTCGTGACGGACGGCGAGAAAGCGTCTGACGTCGTGGCCAACGCGCCGATTACGGATGACAATTTCTATGTCGTTCCGACCGTTGTCGAGTAAGAGCCGCCGTTGCGTAAGTGAGCATCAGACATGACCGAACTGACCCGGCTGACATTGGCGCAAGCGCGCGACGGCCTTGCCAAAGGCGACTTCTCGTCGGTCGAGTTGACCGAAGCGTTTCTGGCTGCCATCGATGCGGGCAACAGCCATCTCAATGCCTACATCACGGTGACGGGCGAGGTGGCGCTGGCGCGCGCCAAGGACAGTGACGCGCGGATCGGCAAAGGCGATGCCCGTCCGCTCGAGGGCCTGCCGCTCGGGATCAAGGACCTGTTCTCGACCGAGGGCGTGCACACGCAGGCCTGCAGCCACATCCTCGACAGCTTCAGGCCGCGCTATGAATCGACCGTGACGCAGAACCTCTGGGATGCCGGCGCGATCATGTTGGGCAAGCTCAACATGGATGAGTTCGCGATGGGTTCGTCCAACGAGACGAGTTATTACGGGCCGGTCGTAAATCCGTGGCAGCGTACCGCGGCGAGTGGCGACCTGAGCAACGACAAGCTGGTGCCGGGCGGTTCGTCCGGTGGCTCGTCGGCGTCGGTGGCGGCGGATCTTTGCCTGGCGGCGACGGCGAGTGATACGGGCGGCTCGATCCGCCAACCGGCGGCGCTGACCGGCACGGTCGGGCTGAAGCCGACGTACGGGCGGTGTTCGCGCTATGGCATGGTGGCGTTTGCGTCGTCACTCGATCAGGCGGGACCGATAACCAAGACGATCGAGGACGCCGCCCTGATGCTCGCCCAGATGGCGAGCCATGATCTCAAGGATTCGACCAGTGTCGATATGCCGGTGCCGGACTACACAAAGGTCCTGGGCCAGGGTGTGAAAGGCCTGCGGATCGGCGTGCCGAAGGAATACCGCATCGATGGCATGGCCGATGAAACCGAAAAACTCTGGCAGCAGGGGATCGAGTGGCTGCGGGATGCCGGTGCGACGATCCACGATATTTCGCTGCCGCACACCAAGTACGCGTTGCCGGCCTACTACATCGTGGCGCCGGCCGAGGCGTCGTCCAACCTCGCGCGCTATGATGGCGTTCGGTATGGGTTGCGGGTGCCTGGCGACGATCTTATCGAGATGTACGAAAAGTCACGCGCGGCCGGCTTCGGGCGCGAAGTGAAGAAGCGTGTCCTGGTTGGCACGTTCGTGTTGTCAGCCGGCTTCTACGACGCCTATTACACCAAGGCGCAAAAGGTGCGCACGCTCATCAAGCAGGATTTTGACCAGGCCTGGGAGAACGTCGATCTGGTGCTTACACCGACAACGCCGGCGCCGGCCTTTGCGCAGGGTGAAAAGGCCGGTGATCCGATCGCGATGTATCTCGAGGATATTTTTACGGTGACGGTCAACATGGCCGGTCTGCCGGCGATTTCGGTGCCGGGCGGATTGTCGGCGCACGGTACGCCGCTCGGCCTGCAGCTGATCGCCAAGCCGTTCGATGAAGAGACGCTGTTGCGCGGTGGCGAAGTGATCGAGACGGCTGCGGGCCGGTTCACGCCGGCGACGCGATGGTGGACGAGCTAACATAACGACAGGGAGAGCGCGCGATGGCGCCGATCAAAGCACAAGACTGCGAGAACATGGATCAGGTGCGCGCTGAAATCGATCGGCTCGACACGGCGCTCGTGACGCTGCTCGGCGAGCGTTTCACCTATGTCGATCGCGCCTGGCAGCTCAAGAACAATCCGGACGAGGCAACGGTGCCGTGGCGCATCCAACAGGTCATTGACCGGGTTCGGGCGAAGGCCGAGACCGAAGGCGTCCCACCGGACCTGTGCGAGGCGCTTTGGCGCCAGATGATCGGCTGGTTCATCCAGTACGAGGAAGAGCAGCTGAAGGATAAGTGAGCCGTCCGTGCTATGCTTCGCGAACGCGCGCCTTGATACGGGCTGTTACCCTCCCAACGGAACATTGCAATGATCGTTGCTGTGCTACAGCCGTTCGATCCGGCAGGCGTTGTCCTGGCGGCCGTCCTCAACCCGGTCGTGATTGTCGCCGCCTTGTGGCTCGGCTGGCAGGCGGATCAGTGGCAGAAGGTCGTGGTCGCAGGCTTTGCCGCTGCATTCGTTGGGAGCATCGCGTTGTGGCTGGCGACGGCTGTCGGTCTTGTTACCGTGCGTGGCTTTGGCGCTATGTCCGGGGTGTTCGCGGCGTCGTTCATTTTCGGCATGGTGCTGGCCGGGATCGCCTACGGCGTGAAGCGCGCACGGGCCGGGTGAGCGGCACACGGTTTGCATTATCGAAGCCGAACTAAATCCCTTCCTGGCGGGCGACGAGATCCTTCATGACTTCCGTGCTGCCGCCGCCGATCGAGAGGATCTTGCTCTCGCGGAAGATGCGCTCGACCTTGATGCCGCGGATCATGCCGGCACCACCGTGCAGCTGTACGGCATCGGCCGCGCAGCGTTCGTGTTCTTGGGCGAAGAACGCCTTGATGCGGCTGATATCGGAGACGGCCGGATCACCGTTGAGGACCTTCCAGATGGCGTTGTCGAGCATCGCCTCCATGGCCTGGATCGAGGTCGACATGTCGACCAGCTTGTGGCGCACGACCTGGTGCTCGCGCAGGGCCTGGCCATAGGCCTGGCGCTCGGCGACGTAGGCGCGGGTTTCTGCGAACAGGCAGCGCGTTGAGCCGAGCATCGAGGCGGCGATGCCGAGGCGCTCGAGATTGAAGTTGTGCATGATCGCCATGAAGCCGCGGTTCTCCTCGCCGACGATATGAGCGGCCGGCACGCGGCAGTTGTCGAAGTGGACGATGGCGGTATCCGATGTCCACCAGCCGATCTTCTTGAGCGGGGTCTGGGTGAGGCCCGGCGTGTCGCGCGGAATGAGCAGGATCGAGAGACCGCCACGGCCGGGGCCGCCGGTGCGCACCGCGGTGGTGTAATAGTCGGCGCGCACCCCGTTCGAGATGAACGCCTTTTCACCGTTGACGATGTAGTCGGCGCCGTCGCGTGTCGCGGTGGTGATGATGTTGGCGACATCGGACCCGGCGTTAGGCTCCGAGATGGCGAGACAGATGAGTTTGCGCCCCGAGAGGACTTCGGGCGCAACCATTTCTTTCAGCGGTTGTGGCGCATGGCGAATGACGGGCGGCAGGCCGATGCCATGCACCATCAGGCCGACACGGACGCCGGCAAAGCCGGTGCGGCTGAGCTCCTCACGCACCAGGCAGTAGTGGCGCAGGTCGCCGCCGCTGCCGCCGAGTTCCTCGGGAAACGAGATGCCGAGGAGGCCGGCGCGGCCGGCTTTCTCGTAGAGCTCGCGCGGGAAAGTGCCGGCTTCCTCCCAGGCTTCGCCGTGCGGCTCGATCTCTTCGCGGCAGAAGCGGACGATCTGTTGGCGCAAGGCTTCGTCTTCTTCTGTGTAGATCGCGTGGCGCTGGGTCAGCGGTCGGTCGTCGTTCATGCCGGTGGCCTTCCTACCGGCCCTTGAAAACGGGCGCGCGTTTATCGGCAAAGGCGGCGGCGGCTTCCTTGTGATCCTCGGTGTCGCGCAATTGCGCGAGGTTGTGGCTTTCGTTGTCGAGGCACTGCGCGAACGTGAGGTTGAGCGCCTTGTTCATGTTGTCCTTGATCATGCGGTGCGCGAGGCGCGGCCCGGCGGCGATGCGTTTGGCAAGTTTTTTGGTTTCGGCCTGGAGGTCGGCGGCAGGCACGACCCAGTTGACGATGCCGAGACGGTGCGCCTCGCCCATGTCGATGCGATCGGCAAGGAGATACAACTCGCGCGCCTTGGCGGTGCCGACCAGCTGGGTCAGCAGGTACGTGCCGCCGTAGTCACCGGAGAGACCGATTTTCGAGAAGGCCGTGGTCATCACGGCCGAGTCGGCGGCGATGCGCATGTCACAGGCGAGCGCCATCGAGAGGCCGGCACCGGCGGCGGGACCGGGGATCGATGCGATCGTCGGGATCGACATTTCGTAGAGCCGCAGCGATGTGTTGCGATGGGTGATCTTCTGCGTCTCCATGCGCACGATGGGGTCGATCGGCTTGCCGGAGGCGTGCCCGGCAGCCATCGCCTTGACGTCGCCGCCGGCGCAGAACGCTGCGCCGCTGCCGGTCAGGACGACGCAGCCGACTTCGGGGTTGAGTTCGGCGTCGCGCAGCGCATCACCGATGCCGGTCAGCATGTCGGGCGTCAGTGCATTGCGGGCTTCGGGGCGATTGAACGTGAGGGTGAGAACACCGTCTTCGAGGTCGACCAGCAGGTCTTGCGATGGGGCGGCGGAGGCTTGATCTTGCGGCATGGCGGCGTCTCCTTGAGGCGGCATTGCGATCACAGTTCGATCTCGACGAGGTAGGGGCCTTCGACGTCGAGGCCGTGCGCGAAGGCTTTGGCGAGACTTTCGCAGTCGTCGACCTTGGTGCCGTCGACGCCCATGCCCTTGGCCATGGCGACCCAGTCGAGGTCGGGGCGGTTGAGGGACAGCATGTCGATCGCGCGCGGACCCGGGTTCTGGACGCCGACGTTGGTCAGCTCGCCGCGCAGGATCTTGTAGGAGCGGTTCGAGAACACGAGGATGGTGACGTCGAGGTTTTCGCGCGCCATGGTCCACAGCGACTGCACGGTGTACATCGCGCTGCCGTCACCTTCGAGCGCGATGACCTTCTGGCCGGGACAGGCGATCGCGGCGCCGGTCGCGACGGGCAGGCCGTAGCCGATCGAGCCGCCGCGGTTGTTGAGCCAGGCATGCGGCGGTGCGCCGGCGGTGAGCGGGAAGAACTCGCGGCCGGTGGTGACGCTCTCGTCGACGACAACGGCGTTTTCGGGGAGCAGGTTGCCAAGCACGGCGGCGATGCCGGACGGGTCGATGGCGCCCTTCGGCAGATCGGGGCGACGCGGCTCGGAGATGCCGGCGGGCTGCGCCTTCGCGGCGCCGGTCGCCTCGACGAGATCTGCCAGGGCGCCGGCGATATCCTCGGCATCGTTGGCCAGTTCGACGAACTCGACGTGGTCGCCGGTGAGGACGCTGGGCTTGTCGGGGTAGGCGAAGAAGGCGACCGGCTCGCGGGCACCGACCAGCACGATCTTGTCGTAAGGGGCGAGAACGTCGAGGGCGCGTTCGACGACGTAGGG
>JBPCVZ010000321.1:0-3477 GCA_051010015.1 Hyphomicrobiaceae bacterium | reverse complement strand
GCCAGGGCCGTGAACCGGCCGAGATCGCCTACGACTGGCTGCTCGCGAACGACGGCCAGGCGATCCTCTATCGGCCGCTGTCGAACTACACCTACGGCAACCTCGACACCGTCCACGACATGATGCGCCACGAGCATACGCTGGTCGGGCTTGGCGATGGCGGCGCCCACGTCGGCATCCTGACGGATGCGAGCGCGATCACCTATATGCTGACGCATTGGACACGGGACCGGACCCGCGGCAACAAGGTGCCGTTGGCGTGGGCGATCAAGCGCCTGACCAGCGACAATGCCGAGGTGATCGGTCTCAATGATCGCGGTGTTCTGCGCGCCGGCCTGAAGGCGGACGTCAACGTCATCGACTACGACCGGCTGAAAGTGCACGCGCCAACGGTGCTCTACGATCTGCCGAGCGGCGGGCGGCGCTTGATGCAGGAGACCGAGGGCTACGACGCGACGATCGTGTCGGGCGTGATCGTCTCGCGCGACGGCAAGGCGACCGGCGAACTGCCGGGCCGGCTCGTGCGCGGTCCGCAAGGTGGCCCACCGCAGATGGCCGAGGCGGCGGAGTAACACGTCGACGCGCGGCAGGTCGGTGCGGGTGACGTGGCTTGCCTTGCGGCTTTTTGCAGGTGTCGCGCTTGTTAGTCGACAACCGGCGAAGCCGAGTTGTTGGGTTACGCACGGGGATGCGTGATGACGAAGCATCGGCGTCGTGGCCGTGCTAACCCAACCTACCTATCCGTCCATTGTTCGTAGGTTGGGTTAGCGGTCCACAAGCTTTTCGTCACGGCATGGCCTTGCCCGCGTAACCCAACAAGCGGCTGGCAGGACGGCACGTCCACTGGCACTATGCGCAACGCTTGGGCGCTGCGACCGGCGCGCGTCATCCAATGCCGGATGGGCATCGACGCGCGAACGAGGCCTTAACCGAAGCGCGCTTCGACCTTGGGCAGGACTTCGTTGATCAGACGCTCGGTCTGGTGGAGCACGAAGGCTTCGTCGGTGCCGACCGGGCGGACGATGAATTTCGACACACCGGCATCGATGTACTGAGCGATGCGTTCGACGATGACATCGGCGTTGCCGACCGCGAAGTAGTCGGCCGGGTCGGCCTTTGACCTCTTGGCATAGGTCGCGATCGGCCCCTTCATGATGTCGTCACTGAGCCGGCCGAAATAGAACGGAAAGGCCGCGCCGTAGTGATCGTCGTCGATGCTGCGCCCGGCTTCCTTCACGGCGGCGCGGATGCCGGCGACAATCGGGGCGATCTGTGCGGGTGTTTCCGGCCCGCCCATCCAGCCCGTGCCGACCCGGGCGGTGCGCGCGATCGCCGCCTTCGAACCGCCGCCGATCCACATCGGCAGTTCGGCCTGCACCGGCTTCGGTACCATCGTGGCGCCGCGCAACTGGAAATGGCGGCCGTCGTAGTCGACCCGATCCTCGGTCCACAGCCTGGCGATGACGTCGAGGGCCTCATCGGTGACGCGCCCGCGCGTCTTGGTGCTGAGGCCCATCGCTTCCCACTCGGGCGCCAGCGGCGAGCCGATGCCGAACGCGGGCAGGATGCGCCCGTCGGAGAGGAAATCGATCGTCGCGCACTGCTTGGCACACAGCACCGGATCGCGCATCGCCAGCGACACGACGTTCATGCCAAAGCGCATGCGCGTGGTGCGCCCGGCGAGCGCCGCCATGACGCTCATGCACTCGAGCATCGGCATCGGCGAGATCAGGCGGTCGGTCTGCCAGATCGAATCGACACCGCCCGACTCACACATGTCGACCCAGCGCCAGAAACCGCGCGCTTCGGAGAACGGGCACTCGGCGAGGCCGATACCGACACCGATCCCCATCAGGCCGCTCCCGGCGCGAACGCATCGAGCGCCTTGAGGTCGGAGCCACTGCTGCCGTCCGGCGGGAACGCCTGCAGGATGACCTGATCGGCACCGGCCTTCTGGTGAGCCTCGATGCAATCGCGGATCTGGCGCTCGCCGCCCCACACCACCATGGCGTCGAGGAAGCGCGTGGTGCCGTCGCCGGTGAACTCGTCCTCCGTGAAGCCGAGCCGCAGCCAGTTGTTGCGGTAGTTGTCGAGTGTCATGTAACGCGCCATCTGGGCACGCTGGACGGGCCGCACGGCGCTTTCATCGCTGTTCAGAATGATCTTCTGCTCGACGCACAGCCAGGCATCGGGGCCCATGATTTCGCGCGCCTCGGCGGTATGCTCAGGCGTTGTGCAATAGGGATGCGCGCCCTTGCTGGCCTCGGCCGAGAGTGCCAGCATCTTCGGGCCGAGTGCTGCGAGGACAACGGCGCGGTCATCCATCCGGATCGTCGGGTCGAGCCTGGCGTTGGCCATTTCATCGAGGTAGGTGCGCATCGTCGTGACGGGCTTCCTGTAGGCATGGCCGCGGGCGCCCTCGACGAGCGGCACGTGGCTGACGCCGAGCCCGAGCAGGAAGCGCCTGTCATAAAGGCGGTTGAGGCTGTCATGGCCCTGCGCCGACGTGATCGCATCGCGGGCGTAGATGTTGGCGATACCGCTTGCGACCTGCAGCCTCGATGTCCGGGCCAACAGATAGCCGGCCATCGCGAAGCTTTCGTAGGACAGCGATTCCGGATACCACAGCGTATCGTAACCGCGCCGTTCGACCTCCGTTGCAAGCGTCGCGAGTTGTGCCGCGTCGAGTATATTCGTCGAGCACCACACCCCGAGCCCGGATGGCTTTCGCATGACCGTGTTTCCTTCCTGTGCAATTGCGCCCTATCGCTGTTGGCTAGACTGCGTGAGAGGTTAGCATGTCGATCCACATATTTGTCGATGCCGATGCCTGCCCGGTCAAGGACGAGGTCTACAAGGTCGCGCTGCGCACCGAAGTGCCGGTGACGCTGGTCTCGAACGCCTATCTGCGCATCCCGAAGCATGACCTGATCGACCAGGTCGTCGTCGAGGCCGACCCGGATGCTGCGGACGATCACATTGCCGATCGCGCCGATAGTCAATCGATCGTTGTCACGGCCGACATTCCGCTTGCGGATCGCTGCCTCAAGGCCGGCAGCATCGTGATTGCGCCGAACGGCAAGCCGTTCACGGAAAGCTCGATCGGTTCGGCCATGGCGACACGGGCGCTGATGCAGGACTTGCGCGCCGGCGGTGACATTGTCGGCGGCCCGCCACCGTTTCAAAAGAGCGACCGCTCGCGCTTCCTGCAGGCGCTCGATACGGCCATCGTCAAGCTCAAGCGCGGCAAGAGCGCCGGGCGATAAATATGAACCATTCTGCCGCGCGGATTTGTTCCGAGATCAAGTGGACCGTCGCCGTGCGTAGCAGCGCTACGAACAAGACGGGACGCGCCGAGATCGGGGCAAATCCGCCCGGCCCATTTTCGTGTCGATGTTTCGAACACGAACATCGAAGGGTTTGCAAACGGCGGCCGCCCAGGAAACACCCATGGGCGTCGTAGCATTTGCCCGTAGC
>JBPCVZ010000320.1:0-4671 GCA_051010015.1 Hyphomicrobiaceae bacterium | reverse complement strand
ATTCGCCGTGCTCAAGCCTGGTGATGAGTTCCAGGAATGTCCCGTCTGTCCACGTATGGTTGTTGTGCGGACCGGCTCTTTCATGATGGGTTCGAGTGACGGCAACCAAGACGAAAGGCCCGTGCGTAAGGTAACGATCAAACGCGCGTTTGCAGCCGGCAAGTTCGAAGTCACGGTTGCCGAATACGAGGCCTGTGTGAAGAATGGTGCGTGTGATGAACCGCAGTGGCGTCAGCGCAGCAGCTACTACAACATCAAGACTGGCTCGAATGATCACTACAAAAGAATGCGGTCGGCGCTGACCGACCCACGACATCCGATTGTGGGAGTCAGCTGGATTAACGCGAGGCAATTGGTAGATTGGGTCAACGAGAAGGTTGGCGGCGCATCGTATCGTCTCTTGGCTGAAGCAGAATGGGAGTATCTCGCTCGCGCTGGAAAAGGTCAACGCAACTACGGTTGGGGGGATCGTTTCAAGCCGGATTATGCCAATTCAGCGGTCAAGTCAGCACGAGATAGATGGGCGTTCACATCGCCGGTCGGAAGCTTCCCGCGGAACCCTTACGGTCTGCACGATCTCCATGGCAACGTCTGGGAGTGGGTCCAAGATTGTTATACGCCGTCTTATATGGGCGCGCCCAGCAACGGGACTGCTAGACAAACTGAGGAATGCAATCGCCGTGTTGTGCGGGGCGGGTCCTGGTACTACGTTCCGAGACTGCTGCGTTCTGCCGACCGCTACGAGTTGTCTCTAGTCAAGCGGCGCAACGACATCGGGTTTCGTGTTGGGCGGACGCTTATTGCGCAAGATTGATGACCGGCCGCCGAGTGTTGCTAGTGGTCAAAACTGTAGGCATCGACGTCGAGGCAATGATTGCCAGCCGGTTGAGAAAAACATGGTGATCAGTAAGCTTCCTGAGTAAAGCGAATGTTGTGATCACTTACCGATCATTACAGCCTATCCCACCGGAGCTTCTGTTCGGCAGCTTGAAACTCGGTTTCAAAGTGACGGTTTTTGACGCCTCATTCACATCAGCGGGACACTGCTTTGCGCACGAAACCGTATTGGCATTGGTCTGATAATCGGTCAACGGGTTCAACGACCGACACGCGCATAGCCATTGGGCACAAAGTCCATTGAGATCAGATCGCAGACATCGAGTGGAGTTGCGCGCGATCAACTGAAATTGTCGCCCGACGTTGCGCGCAACCTATTTGCGGTGCTTGGCGGTGCGCCGTCATTGCCCAAACACTACCTACTGTTGCGCCCACGCAGGTAGTCGATAACCTTATCTTTCGGCACGACGTCGCCGTACTTCGCGTTGATGTCGAATAGATTGGCCTCGTGCGGCGCGTCATGACGGTCGCCCGCGCATTCGCGCGGCACGACGACGCGGTAGCCGTATTGAATGGCGTCAATTGCTGCAGCACGAACACAACCGCTGGTCGAGCAACCGATCAGGATCAGTGTGTCGATACCCAGCCCCATCAGCGTCGACTGCAGTGTCGTGCCAAAGAAGGCACTCGGATAGTTCTTGACGATGACGAGATCTTCCGGGTGCGGTGTGATCTTGGGGTCGATCTCGGCCAGCGGTTCGCCTTCGACCAGCATGCGCAGTGCCGGTACCTTCTTGATGAACAACCCGCCGTCCATGCCGGACGGGTGGTAGAGGACCTTGGTATAGATGATCGGCGCGTTGGCCGCGCGCGCTGCGTCGAGCAACGGCACGGAATGGTCGACGGCATCGACGACGCCCTGGCCGAAGAACGGCGCGCCCTCGGTGGTGTAGGCCTTGATCAAATCAATCACGAGGATCGCGGGATTGTTGCCGAACCCGATGTTGGTATCGAAGACGCCTTGGTAGTTCTGATCGCGGCTCTGGTTCATCACTTGCTCCTTCGTGTTCGATGCCATCCGGTCGCCTTTGGTTCTTCATCAACAAGCTGCGGCGGGCTCAAGTTTCGTCGCGCGACCCGATTGACGCGGGAACGCCCGTCAGCTCCATCACCTCGTCTTGCCCAAGCGGATAATGGCAAGCGACTTCATGCTCTCGATCTCCGCTCGCTGCTGCCAGGTGTGGGTCCTGGCCAACACACATCTCCGGCAGCGGCTCGCCACTCTGAGATGTGGTGGCCACTTCCGACCGCTTCGCGATCAGTCTTGCCCGGAAACAGCGCGGGTGAAAACGGCAACCGCTTGGAACCGCCGTGCCGGAACTTATTTCGCCGTGGAGTTCCACGCGTTTGCGTTGGCGCTCGACCTCGGGGTTGGGAACCGGAACGGCGGAGAGCAGCGAGACGGTGTAGGGGTGGCGCGGCATGCCGTAGAGCTTGTCGCGCGGTGCTGTCTCGACGATGCGGCCAAGATACAGCACCGCGACGCGGTCGCTGATATGGCGCACCACGGCCAGGTCATGCGCAATGAACAGATAGGCCAGGCTTGTTTCCCGCTGGATGCGCCGAAGCATATTGAGGATCTGCGCTTGGATTGACACATCGAGAGCCGATACCGGCTCATCCAAGATCAGGAGATCCGGCGACAGAACCAGCGCACGCGCGACGCCGATACGCTGGCGCTGGCCGCCGGAAAACTCGTGCGGGTAGCGTTCGGCCATGCGCGGATCGAGCCCAACCTGCTGAAGGATGCGTGCGAGGCGCTCCGGGATTTCGCGCCTCGGCGTGCCATGGACAACCATCGGCTCGGCAATGAGTTCACCGACGGTCATGCGCGGGTCGAGTGACCCGTAAGGGTCCTGAAACACCATCTGCACGTGTTGACGGCGGCGGCGCATCTCACCGAGCGGTAGCTTCGTAATATCCTCTCCGTTGAGAATGATGCTGCCGCTTGTCGGATCCTCCAGCCGCATGACGACGCGGCCAATGGTGCTCTTGCCGCTCCCGGTTTCACCGACCAGACCAAGCGTTTCGCCGCGCCGGATCGTCAAGGAGACGCCGTCGACGGCGATAACCGTGCTGCCGTGCGTCCGGCCGAGAAAACGCATGCCGCCAAACGTCTTCGTGACGTCATCAATGCTGAGGACGGTCTCGCCGGATGGTTGCCCAGTCTCCGCCGTCTTCATCCGGAGCCTCCGCCTTGAACCAGATCGCGCCAGTGGTGGCAGGCACTCAGGTGCGTCGTCAAATCGGTCGGCACCAGCGGCGGCAGCTTGAGTTTGCAATCATCTCGGCCCTGGCCCAGGTAGCAGCGTTGCTCGAACGCGCACCCCGCCGGCAGCTCGGCGGGGTTCGGCGGCTGGCCTTCGATCGGTGTCAGTTCGGCGTCAGATGGCGTGTCGAGATGCGGGATCGATCGCAGCAATGACACCGTATAGGGGTGGCGATTGCGCGCAAAGATCGCGTCAAGCGGACCCTGCTCGACCACTCGCCCGCCATACATGACGGCGACGTCGTCGGCGTGTCTGGCAACGAGGCCAAGGTCGTGTGTGATCAGAACGATCGCCATGCCGGTTTCGTGCTGGAGCTCGGCCAGCAACTCGAGGATCTGGGCCTGCACTGTGACGTCGAGCGCCGTCGTCGGCTCGTCGGCAATCAGGACGGCCGGGTCGAGTGCAATGGCCATGGCGATAAGGGCGCGCTGGCGCATGCCGCCGGACAACTGATGGGGATAATCGTCGATGCGGCGGTTCGGGTCAGGGATGTGGACGCGTTCCAACAATCGTATCGTTTCGGCGCGCGCCGCCCTTTTCGACATCGGGCGATGCGCCCTGACCGCCTCGGAGATCTGCTCTCCAATCCTGAAAACCGGATTGAGACCCGATAGCGGGTCTTGAAAAACCATCGAGACTTCGGCACCGCGAATTGCGCGCAATTCGCGGTTGGAAAGCTGCAGGAGATCGCGTTGGCCGAGCATGACCGTGCCGGCCATCACGCGCCCGCCATAGGGCAGCAGTCCCAGTGCGGAAAGAAACGTCATCGTCTTGCCGGAGCCGGATTCGCCGACAACCGCAAGGGTCTTTCCGGCGGCCACGGCAAGGCTGACATCGTTGACGACGGTGAATGCATCCGTCTCGCCGGGGAACGCCGTCGTCAGTCCCCGAATTTCGAACACGTTCTCATCTGCGGGCGCAGAGGCGTCGACGCCGCGTTGAAGCTGCTCGGACGTTGGTTGCGCCATCACAGTATCCGTCCCGTCTGGCGGCGCATTTGCGGATCGAGCGTATCGCGCAGGCCGTCACCGAGCAGGTTGAGCGCGATCACGGCGATGGCAATGCACAGGCCCGCCGAAAACGAGATCAGGGGATTGGTGGTAATCGTGGCATTGCCGTCTGAGATGATGTTGCCCCAGGTCGCGGTTGGCGGCTGCACGCCGAGACCGAGGAAGCTCAGGCCGGCTTCTGCGAGAATCGCAGTTGCCGCGCTGACGGTTGCAACGACGATCACCGGTGGCATCGCGTTGGGCACGACATGGCGAAACAGAATGCGCGCCTGCGTCATCCCGATGGCCCGCGAGGCCTCGATGAACAGGCGCGGCCTGATCGTGAGCACGACGGAGCGCATGACGGCAGCGACCCGTGGCGTAAACGCGATGGAAACCGCCGTGATAACCGACTCCAGCGATGAGCCGCGCGCCGCGACCAGGGCCAGCGCCAGCAGGAAGCCTGGAAAAGCCAGAAGAATGTCGTTGCACACGACGATCGCGCGATCGAGCCA
>JBPCVZ010000319.1:0-4831 GCA_051010015.1 Hyphomicrobiaceae bacterium | reverse complement strand
TTTTTGCAAGAGTAACGCCGGAGCACAAGCTTCGTATTGTAAAAGCGTTGCAGGCCAATGGGGAAGTGGCCTCAAGGACCGGCGATGGCGTGAATGATGCACCGGCGCTCCGCACGGCGGATATTGGCGTGGCGATGGGAATTACAGGTACTTCCGTCGCAAAGGACAGTGCCGCGCTGATCCTCCTCGATGATAATTTCTCGACGATTGTTACCGCCGTTCGCGAAGGTCGAAGGATCTATGACAATCTGCTGAAATTCGTGCGTCAGGCGCTAACCGCAAACGTCGCGGAGGTATCGACCATCCTTTTTGCCTTCATCCTAATGGGAGCCGATCCCCTGATGCCAATCACGCCGTTAATGATCCTATGGGTCAACCTCGTATCTGACGGGATTCCGGCTCTGATGCTCGGGTTCGAGAACGCGGATGATGAAATCATGCGTCGTCCGTCCCGCGCACGCGATCACGACATGTTCGGAGATGGGATGAAGGAGCGGATCATGATCCGAGGCCTGGCGATCGGGGGGATCACCTTCTACGTCTTCGACCGGGTGCTCTCACAGGGTGGCTCGCTTGAGTATGCCCAAACGCTCGCCTTCGTGACGCTCGTCGCGGGTCAGATCTGGCACATCTTTGACGCACGCACATCAAGCACAGTCTTTCGCATATCCCCGCTTGAAATCGCTATCTGCTAATGGCGGTGGGCGGATCGATCGCGCTGACACTCCTCGCCATCTACTCGGGGCTGGGAAACCTCGTCCTTGGGACGACGCCCGTGGCAGCCCACCACCTTTTCGGTGCTGCGGCAATTGCTGCACTGCCTACATTCGCACTATCAGCAATAAAGGAACTGTTCCGTCTCAAGTTTCTGTGAACCGCCGCACGATCTTTTGCTACGACAACCAGTATGGAAAGGAAATCTGCAAGACATATTGGTGCGCCATCGGTCGTGATGTTCGCTCGGATATGAGTGGGCACGAACTACATGGCATCAACACCCAGAACTTCACGTCAGCGACGGAGCGAAGGCTCCCCTACTTCGGCGGCTTATAGGGGTCCTTAGTACCTGGCCGGATGGGCGAGTTTGCCTTTAACGAAGCAATGTGCACCCCCAGTTGCCTTAACGCCCCCTTTGGCACCCAGGTCTCCGGAAAGAGTACGTTTTGTGTCTCCCCCGGATCTTTGTGAAGGTTGTAGACCCGCGGCACCCCGTAATTGACCGTACCACTCAGTATATTGTCCTGTTCCTTCAGGTGGAGCTTCCAGTTGCGCCACTTCACACCAAAGATGTCGTTGCCCATGTAGACGATTAGACCTTCACGGTTGGATTTCTGCTGCTTGCCCAGAAGGAAATCAGTCTGGTCCACGCCATCGATGACCCGGTCGTCCGGAACGTTTCCACCGGCGATGCGGGCGAAAGTCGGGAAGAGATCCATTTCGTGGACGATCTCGTCGCTCGTCGTGCCAACAGATATTTTGCCTGGCCAGCGGGCAGCGAAGGGCACACGCAGTCCGCCCTCGAATCCGGTGAACAACGATCCTCGCCAGGGACCCGCTGTCCCAGGAATGAAGTAGTCGACGGACGGGGTATTCGATCCTGCAGGGAGTGCTTCCGGCCCGTTGTCTGCGGTAAAAATGAACAGCGTGTTGTCGCGGATCCCCAGCTTATCGACGGCATCCAGTAGCATGCCGTTGTACGCATCGACTTGGGCCAGAACGTCGGCAAATCGACCGTTGCCCGTTTTCCCGGCAAAATCGGGATGGGGAATTGTTGGATAGTGCGTTTGAGTGTAAGGCACGAAGAGAAAGAATGGCTTGTTCGCCTCCACCTGTCGCCGCATGAAGCTGATCGATTTTTTTGTGAGCTCCAGGTCGATCAGCGCACGCTGCTTGAGATCATAATCCATCACTCGTCGAGGGGAGGAGCCCTTTTCACCCTCATATATGTATGTCCCCTCAACTCCGCTTCCTGCGTAGCCATCCAGCACCTTCCAAAGTGTCTCATCGCTGGAGTTCGGGATGCCGTACCATTCGTCGAAGCCTTGGTCTGTGGGGAAGCGGCCCTTGGTATGACCCAGGTGCCATTTGCCGAACATTCCGGTTGCGTATCCCGCGTCAGAGAGCATTTCGGCCATCGTGATTTCCCACTGAACTAGGCCATAGACACTCCCGCCCAGGGGGATCGTGCCGTTTCCAGTGCGAACCGCGTAGCGACCGGTCATAATCGCAGCGCGCGACGGTGTGCATTGGGTCTCGACATTGAAGTTTGTCAGACGCAAACCCGCGGCGGCAAGTCTATCGAGGTTTGGCGTCGCGGCTCCGCGGATGATCCCGCCTCCGTTAAAGCCAGGTTCACCCCATCCAAAATTATCCATAAGAACGAGGACTATATTCGGCTTTTTCTGTGCGTGGGCTGGTAGGCTGCCGAAGATGATCATACCTGTGAGAAGAGCTTGAATTATTGTTCGCTGCATTGTCATAAACCCTAATGTTCCGTCACTGACACAACATTCCCATGGGTCGCGAGTCAGTCAAGCTGCGGTCATGAGACATAACCTTACCCTTGATCTGAGTGCTGCCGACCGCGCCCGGCTTGAGCGGCTTATGGCGGCAAAATAATACCGACCCGGCGGAAGGAATTGAGTCGCCGAGCTTGTGACTGGACGATCCCGGCGGCGGCTTCAACTGTCATGAAGATTCTAGCGAATACAAACAAATGCTTCCGATACACGCCTTCAAGGATTGATCGGTAAACGGTGTCGAAAGCTACTCGTCTCTCGTTCACTCGCTCCACGCATTCGCCACTACTCTCGAATAGCCTTTTTCGACCGCGATGACATCAAGATGGAGTGTCGCCAGGTCCTCGAGGCAAGGATCAGCCGTTTCAACGTCACTGAGATCAATGGTCTTTATGTAGTGGTTGCAGCGATCACAAACATCAATTCTATGGCGCTCCTCACCTTCATCATGGAAGTATGAACGCGCCTCGTTGTCGCTGTCGCCGCAGACCGAGCACGATAGGCGATCGACAGGCCACTGAAAGGCGCATTGGGAACAGAGAGAGAAGCGTTTCACCGGCTCTCCCTGCAGCAAGCTGATTGTTGGCAGGGAACCGCAGACTGGGCAGTGCACCTGCTTCCAGATCTCGGCCTTGAAGTCAAACGTTAACTCGTCTCTGGCCAGTTCGATCGACGGCCTTACGCTGTTAGTTACTAGAAATGAAAGGATACCCTCGTCGAGGCACACTTCATCTGCGGCGTGTTTGATCGCCTGCCCCTCGCATCCACGTGCTAGCAGCGTTGCCAGATCCAACGTGTCTGATGATAGGCATTCCTCAATCTGACGTACTTGCGCTGAGAAGTACTCATTTGCCGCCTTACCGACGCGGCATAAATCCATGAACAGGCGGTGTGACGCCTCAATGTCGATCGGAAAACCGTTTCGCCCCATCAATATCTGATCCGGCAAACCCGCGTCCTCATCAGTTTTCATTGCAGCTCTATCATTCGAAATGCAGACCTCAGGCCGCGACGCGTTCTGCGCTTGCCTCACTGCGAGGTAGAAGTCCAGCAGTGGTCCATACGCAGGCCACTTCTGTTTGAGCTGACGGGTTCTATGTAGTTGCGGGGCCTCCGTCACGTGCTGCCTGCCCGATAAAAGCCCAAAAAGGTAGCAAGCATTCGGAAGACCCCTCCCAACCCTGCTCTTCTCGTCAGCCCGATCAAAGATCGCGCTGAAGCGTGCTCGTGGTATTTGTCCGGATGGTCATCCACTAGGTAAATCGCTCTTACTGACCCAGGATCAATAAGCGTCGCTCGTTTGTTGGATTTCCTCCGTTTCGCAAGCCGGTCCTTGGCACGATCGAGAATTTCCTCACGCAAGCCAAAGCTCATTGACCCGGTAGGGCAGGCTTTCACACAGGCCGGTTGCATCCCATTGTGAACACGATCATTGCACATCGTGCACTTGCTGATCTTTTCGGCTTCACTGCTGTACCGAGGGATGTCGAAGGGGCATATTGCTCGGATTTCCTCGAAGGCCTTAGCCGACACCTTTACCTCGGGATTGAAGATCACGGCCCGCGTTTTGGGATCAATCTCAACGGCACCTGGGGCATGTTCGTCTGCAGCGACCTTGCATAGAGGGAAGACGCAGTGGCGGCATTGGTCTGTGAAAAAGAATTGCTTGGGACCTTCCCCTTCCAACTTCTCCTCTGCGAAGCGAACCAGTTTGTACGTGTCGAAATTCAGGTCGGGCGGGTTCTGGTATGTTCCGGTCTGACTTGTTTTTTGCGCCGGGTTTTCGTTCCACTGTTTGCAGGCCGTCTGGCACGCACGGCATCCCGTGCAAATCGAGGTATCGATCAAGAAGGAGTATCCAGACGGCATGGCTGTCAGACCTTTCACTGTCGTCGGCGTTCGATCAAGCAGGCGAGCGAAGTTCGCTTACTTGATCTTTTTGATGTCCACGAGAAACGCTTTCGACTCCGGTATCAGTGTGTTGGGATCGCCGACGAATGGGGTGAGCAGATTGGCTGAGGCACCACCGCTGCCATCTTTGGGGTACTCCCAACCATAGTGCCAAGGCATACCAACCCGATGCACGATCTGACCCTGCACCTCTGTAGGCTCGAATCTGTAGGTGACGACTGCGGCACAGGTGATCCGGCCCCGAGCCGAAATCACTTCGACCTCATCGCCGTTTGTGATCCCTTTTTTCGCTGCCAGCTCATGATCCATCTCCACAAACATTTGTGGATGCATTTCCATAAGCCACGGCACACGTCGCGTCATAGCCCCGGCCTGCCAGTGCTCGATCAGACGATAGGTCG
>JBPCVZ010000318.1:0-6925 GCA_051010015.1 Hyphomicrobiaceae bacterium | reverse complement strand
GTCGAAATCTGGCGCACCGAGCGATAAAATCGCAACGGCCGCGGCTTGTTGCCCGCTCACCATCATTGCTTGCCTTGACGGCGACACGTTAACCAATCACTAATCCCTCCAACAAAACCGTGTGGGGGGAGACACATGCCGACAACCGAGCTTGATGATGGGCTGCCAACCATGCGGCCCAAGAGCCTCACTGCGTCATCGTTGATGCGCCGAGCCAGCGTCGGCCTGTTCATTCTCGTGGCGGGAACCGTCGCATCCGTCTGGCTCTACGACGCAAGCCTCAAGGCCAACGCCTTGAGCAAGGTCACCGTGTCGTCTTCCACCACGGATCAATAGCAAGGTCAGATAGCGCCGACTCAATCGAGATCCTGGATTTCGCCGGTTGCGGAAGCACCGTCGACACGCGAAGCCAATGCCGCCTCGATGAACGGTTCCAGCGCCCCATCAAGTACACTTGACGGGTCCGAACTCTCCACGCCAGTGCGTACATCCTTGACCATCTGGTAAGGCTGCAGCACATACGACCGGATCTGATGCCCCCAGCCGATGTCCGTTTTGCTGGCCGCTTCTTCGTTAGCCTTTTCTTCGCGACGCTTCAGTTCGGCTTCGTAAAGCCGCGCCTTGAGCATCAACCACGCTTTGGCGCGGTTCTTGTGCTGCGATCGCTCTTCCTGGCACGTGACAACCGTATTGGTTGGAATGTGTGTGATGCGCACCGCTGAATCGGTCGTATTGACGTGCTGTCCGCCTGCACCCGAGGCCCGGTACGTATCGATCCGGCAATCGCTCTCCGAGACTTCAATTTCGATGCTGTCATCGATCACCGGGTAAACCCAGGCCGAAGCGAAACTCGTGTGGCGCCGTGCGTTCGAATCGTACGGCGATATGCGCACCAAACGGTGAACACCGCTCTCAGTCTTCAACCAACCGTAGGCGTTCTCGCCTTTGATTTCGAGCGTGGTCGACTTGATGCCGGCTTCCTCGCCGGGGCTCTCGTCGATCATTTTGACCTTGTATCCACGCCGCTCCGCCCAGCGCATGTACATCCGCGCCAGCATCGACGCCCAATCCTGGCTCTCGGTACCGCCGGCGCCGGCATGAATTTCCAGATAGGCATCGTTGCCATCAGCCTCGCCGGACAGTAGCGCCTCAACCTCCTGGCGCTGGGCGGCTTCACGCAACACGCGCAAGGCCTCTTCGCCTTCGGAGACGGTAGCGTCGTCGTCTTCCATTTCGCCGAGTTCGATCAGGGTGCAGGCGTCATCAAGTTGCTGCTCGAGACTGCGAAAGCCCGTCACCTGCTTTTCGACCATTTGGCGGTCGCGCATCACTTTCTGCGCTTGTACCGGATCATTCCAGAGATCGGGGTCCTCCGATCGGTGATTGAGTTCGGCAAGGCGTTCGTCGATTGTATCCCAGTCAAAGATGCCTCCGCAGGATGGCAAACGACTCCTTCACGTCAGCGACGATTTTTTCAGCTTCCGCGCGCATGGCCGCAGGCCTCCGATGGTCTGAACAAGATTGTTTGCCGCAAGCATATAGGCGTCTGTGCCGCCCGGATCAATAAACGTTGCCACGGCCCTGATTGATCGAGTTCGGATTGCCATAGACACCGTCGGCGCTTTGATAGCCGAGGAACGAGTTGGCGTCATCCGGCTCTTCATACGGTTTGAACGCTTCAACGATGGTATTCTTGCTGCCTCGGCGTGCCCGCAGGCCCGTGTTGCGATCGACCGGCACCAACTTGATGCCCGGCGGTATACGGAACGGTACCACCGCCCGGCCCTTCATCGCCTCTTTCATGAAACTCGCAAAGATCGGGGCAGCGACCTGCCCACCCGTCGCAGACTTGCCCATCGGTTGCGGATTGTCATACCCGACGAACACACCGACCACGAGGTCAGGTGCAAAGCCGACAAACCAAGTATCTTTTGAATCATTGGTCGTGCCTGTCTTACCGGCCAGCGGCACGTTCGGCACCATGCGCTTGACAATCGTCGCTGTGCCCCGTTGCACGACGCCCTCAAGAATCGACGTGATTTGGTAAGCCGTGTGTGGATCGATGACCTGGCGTCGATCATCCGGAATGCTCGGTTCCGCCTGTCCCGTCCAGACTTCCGCCTTGCAGCCGCCACATGTACGCGCGTCGTGACGCCATACCGTCTTGCCCCACCGGTCCTGGATGCGATCGATCAGCGTCGCCCGGACCTGACGCCCACCGTTAGCGATAACCGAATAGCCGGTCACCATCCGCAACAGGGTTGTCTCCCCGGCGCCAAGTGACATCGACAGCACCGGCAAGAGATCATCATAAATGCCGAATCGTCGAGCATATTCGGTGATGAGCGGCATCCCCATATCCTGCGCCAGACGCACCGTCATCTGGTTTCGAGATTTCTCAATGCCGACACGCAACGTCGATGGACCATACGATCTCGACTTATTGTAGTTCTCCGGGCGCCAGACTTCCTTACCGGCCCCCTGGTCGATCTCGATCGGCGCATCAAGGACGATGCTGCTTGGCATGTAACCATTGTCAAGCGCAGTGGCGTAGACCAGCGGCTTGAACGATGAACCGGGCTGGCGCTTGGCCTGGATGGCCCGGTCGAATTGGCTAATGTCGAACGAGAAGCCACCAACAATCGCCAACACCCGACCTGTGTGCGGGTCCATTGCGGCGAGGCCACCGCCGACTTCGGGCACTTGCATGAGTTCCCAGGCACCTGCCAAATCTTTCGCATTCTTTGGCGCAACGTAGATTACGTCACCGACAGCAACAACCTCCGACGCTTTGCGTGGCTTACGACCTTTCGACTTGTTGCTTGCCCGGAATTTGCCGGCCCATGCCATCTCCTTGAGCGATATCTCGACGGCTTCCCGGGCCTGGTCGACCTTGCCGCTCGCCAGCTTTTTCGGCCGCAGACCCACCACGATTTTCTTCGGCTCAACGGCGAGCGTGACGCCAAGGCGCCACGGAGCGATGTCGCGCGGCTCGGCGATTTCGGTAAGCGTCTTGCCCCAGTCGCCGGCCACATCGATTTGCTTGACAGGCCCACGCCAGCCTTTTGAACGGTCAAATTTGACGAGCCCATCAACCAGCGCTTTGCGCGCCAGGCGCTGCAAGCGCGGGTCGAGTGTGGTGCGCACCGACATCCCACCGCCATAGAGTTTCTTTTCTCCATATTGGGCCAACAGCGAACGGCGCACTTCTTCGGCAAAGAACTCGGCTGCGAATATGTGCGAGCCAAACTTTCGCAGATCAACGTTGAGACCAGTTGCGCGCGCTTCATCGCGCTTGTCATCGGTAATGACCCTGTTCTCCGCCATCTCACCCAGAATCCAATTGCGTCGGATCACGGCAGCCTTCGTCTTGCGGAACGGATGGTAGTTGTTGGGCGCCTTCGGCAAGGCGGCAAGATAAGCCGATTCTGCAGCCGTTAAGTCTTTGAGCTCCTTGTTGAAGTAGTTAAGCGCAGCCGCCGCGACGCCATAAGAGCCGATTCCGAAATAGATCTCGTTGAGATAGAGCTCAAGGATCTTATCCTTCTTGTAAGCTTGCTCGATCCGAGTTGCCAGGATGGCTTCCTTCAATTTCCGCTTGAACGATCTCTCATTCGTCAGGAGGAAATTCTTCGCCACCTGCTGCGTGATCGTGGAGGCACCGACGAGCCGCTTGCCCAGCACCAGATGCTTGTAGAGCGCAATCCCGATCCCGCGAAAGTCCAGTCCGTTGTGATGGTAGAAATTCTTGTCTTCCGCGGACAGGAACGCGCCGATCACGATCTTCGGCACGGTGTTTATCGGGACGAAGATTCGCCGTTCCCGCGCATACTCGGCAATCAATGATCCGTCATTCGCATGAATGCGCGTCATGACCGGCGGCTCATACTTCGCGAGATTGTCCGAACTTGGCAGATCTTTCGACGCGTCCCAGATCACGTAGCCGACCGCCACCCCTGCGGCGATCAAGAGAAACACGCCGGCCGTGAACGCAAAGCCAAGAAATCCGAGCAGAAAGCTCTTCTGGCGCCGCCTCTTGCGACGCTTCTTGGGTTGTATCGGCGGCGGCAGTACGGGCGGTCGCATAAACGAGAGCTCCAAATTAGGGGCCGGTTGATATGTTAATAACTGACGCCAGAACTCTTCGGATTTAGACGCGCGCAGTCACCATCCCGAAATCGAAATCCGCAATCATCGACCCGACATGCCGATACGGCAAAGGGATTACACAACTGCACCTAGCTTGGCCAGGGTGAAAAGTCCGTTTCCTTGATGGCGAAAATCGTCTGCCACACCGTATCAAACTAGCACCGATCAAGCACCACCCTCAAATCAAAAACCGGCCATTGCGTGGCTACTTTTCAAGGAAAAACTGCTCGATTGCCGCGGCGACCGCCACAGCCATACGGTCCTGCCAGTCCGCGCGACGCATACGGCGCAGGTCAGCCGCATTTGTCATATAGCCCAACTCGATCAAGGCCGCTGGGGTCTCCGTCTGTTTCAGCACCCGAAATGCGGCTGATCGCAAAGGTTTTCGCGAAACCACAACCTTCGGGCGCATTTTGGCAACCAGCAACCTGCGCAACCGCGCTGACTCGCGTTCCGTTTCGCGTTTCAACAAATCGACCAGAATGTCGCGGACGCCATCCTCCGTTGTCTTGGACGGAAGTATGCCGGCCAACAGATCGGCCGCGTTCTCTTTCTCCGCCAGACGCCGTGCTTCCGCATCCGAAGCCTGATGCGACAAAATATAAACCGCTGCACCATGCGTCTGCTTGGCCTGCTCGGTATCATCCAGCGAATCAGCATGTAGCGAGATAAACAGGTCGGCCTTGCTGCTCCTTGCGCGTTCAACGCGGCCATCCAGGGACACGAAGGTGTCTCCGTCTCGCGTCATCACGACATTGAAGCGCTTGATTTTACGCAACCTCTTCGCCAAACGGCGAGCGACCGCCAAGGCAATGATTTTCTCGAGATAAACCTTGTTGACAACAGCTCCCGGATCGATACCGCCGTGACCCGGGTCGATCACGACAACCGGTTTCGAGGGCTGCGATTTCCTGCGAGCTTCGGCCGACAAACCACTACCCAGCGCAGAAGCTTGCCGAACCGGCCCGGCAACCCCGTCGCAAGGCGCCTGTTGAGCGGTGGACTTGCCGTTTATCAAGCTTATGCTCAGTTTATGTAGATTGTCGCGCAACTTCCGACGAACGATCTTGCCGACCTGGGTTCCATTCTCGACGTCAATAACGATACGCGCTTCGCCGGAGTCGAGCACGCCATAACGATATCCATCAACCAACCCACCGCCGGCGGAACCTGCTTTGCGTGACATCCGGAACCGCGCGTTGCGCGCATCGATCACGACGCGTTCGGGGGCCTTGACCTGGTAGATTTGCGGCAGCAGCGGCCCCGTCGACACAACACTGAAGCAGGTCCGCCCCCCTTGGGCCTTGATGAGCGCCCGAACAATATCGGTTTTTGCCGGTATTTTGGTGTCCTCAGACGCTGGCACGCGGTCGTCGGCGGCCGCTCCCGGAAGACACAACAGAGGCAAGGCACAAAAAAGCAGCGCGAGACCGCACGGCCACCAAACGTTTTGACCACCGGCACGCCGCCAATGACGTTCCTGACAGCTCCAAGCTACGCTTCCATTCATCGGACCAACTGGCATCCTGTCTCGGAACCCCGCGCCGCATGTTCCCGACGCTCTATCATGCGCTATTGGGTCAAATTGAGATGCCCGAACCGAGAAACATCGATTAACGCATTATTTTCCAAACGTATTCACTATGGGCAACACTGCTCCACTGATGGTGTGAAAGCGCCAACAAGCCCTTGCACTCGACCAAGTGAAGCCGTACATAAGGGGCGGTAGTGTCTGCCCTTGCGCTGGACGGCAACGTCGCACCGCGCTGGCATGGTTTGCTTCGTATGAAGATGATCGGGTCGTAGGCAAGGCATTGGATTTACGGCGGGCTTGGTTGGTTCATAACTGCGGCGATAGAGCCGCAAAGGTACTGCCAACGCAAGCGCGACCCGAATTTCGCACGTTTTAACGATTGATGTGCCGATCGGATCAACCTGATGGAGCCATCCGACAGAACATTGGTCGTACAGAATCCGTTTTCTCGCCTTGGCGCGGCCGACCTGGAAAGGGGCAAGCAAGGCAGGTTCACGCAGCTTCAAGAGAGCTGCCCCGTTCGCCTTAGATCCTAAGGCCCCAGCAGCGGCGTGGTACAGAGCCCCCGCATGACCGAAAGTTAAATGAAAGCGTTGATGGCACGAGAAAAATTGACGAACCGCCCAGGGGAGCATGCATATTTCTGCAGCACCACAGGCCGTCAGTCTCGCCAAGTGCGCCTTCCAAAGGCCGGGCAAGCGTCGATACACCGCCAAGCCCCCCTTTCCGAACACACAGACAATCATCAACCGACGATGCGCCATCCAGCCGCAGCGATCTTGGAACCAACGCATGACGTGGTTCGCAACGGTCTGCGCGTGCAGCAAGGCGCCAAGGACACACTCTTATGTCAATCAACAAAATGCTTATCGATGCCACCCACCCGGAGGAGACGCGGGTGGTGGTCCTACGCGAGAACCGCGTAGAAGAATTCGACTACGAATCCGCCGCCCGCAAGCTTTTGCGTGGCAGCATCTACCTCGCGAAGATCACACGCGTCGAACCGTCCCTCCAAGCGTCGTTCGTCGACTACGGCGGCAATCGCCACGGCTTCCTGGCCTTCGCTGAAATCCACCCCGACTACTATCAAATTCCGCATGCAGATAAAGTCGCGCTGCTCGAACAGGAATCCCGTGAACAGGCCGCCTACGACGCGGAGCTAGACGACGAAGAGATTGCCACCGAACCGGCGCCGGCACCGGAACAGTCCGATGACAGCGCCACCGCGGAAGCTGCTGATGC
>JBPCVZ010000317.1:0-14197 GCA_051010015.1 Hyphomicrobiaceae bacterium | reverse complement strand
GCCTGGGCCGAGGGCGGACAGGCGAAGTACCTCCTCGGCACAGACGACCAGGGCCGCGACCTGCTCTCCCCCATCCTCTACGGCGGGCGGCTCTCGATCATCGTCGGGCTGGCCGCTGTCTGCCTCGGCATGGTCCTCGGCGTCACCCTCGGCGTGATCTCGGGCTACGTCGGCGGCGCCACGGACGCCGTCATCATGCGCATGGCCGACGTGCAGCTGACGATCCCCGGCATCCTTGTCGCCATCCTGATCAACGGTCTCGGCCGCGCGGCGCTGCCGCTTGAGCTGCGCGAGGATTTCGCCATCTATGTCGTCATCGTTGCAATCGGCTTGACCGACTGGCCGCAGTTCGCCCGCGTCGCACGTGGCGCGACCATGGTCGAGGCGCAGAAGGAATACGTCCAGGCCGCCCGCGTCATCGGCCTGCCGTCATGGCTGATCATGCTGCGCCACGTCCTGCCCAACACGCTGCGCCCGGTCCTCGTCATCGCGACCATCGGCCTTGCGCTCGCGATCATCGCGGAGGCGACGCTGTCGTTCCTCGGCCTCGGCATTCCACCGACAACGCCGTCGCTCGGCACCCTGATCCGCGTCGGCAACGAGTTCCTGTTCTCAGGGCTGTGGTGGATCACCTTCTTCCCGGCAACCGCGCTCGTTGTCCTCGTTTTCGCCATCAACCTGCTGGGCGACTGGATGCGTGACGCCCTGAATCCGAAACTGAGATGAGCAAGCTTCTTGAAATTCGCGGGCTCGAGGTGAGCTTTCCGACGCGGCGCGGAACCATCACCGCGGTACGCAATGTCGACATCGATGTCGATCGCGGCGAGGTCGTAGGCCTCGTTGGCGAGTCGGGCGCCGGCAAATCGACGATCGGCAATGCCATTATCGATCTGCTCGAACCGCCCGGACGCGTCACGGCGGGCTCCGTCGTCTTCCAGGGCGAGGAATTGCGCGGGCGCACCGAGGATGACATGCGCCTCATCCGCGGCAACAGGATCGGCATGATCTTCCAGGACCCGCAGACTTCGCTCAATCCGCTCATGACGATCGGCGAACAGCTCATCGAAACGATTGAAAAAACCAAGACTGCCGCGAACATTGATCCGATCGAGCGGGCCGTCGATCTGCTCGAATCCGTCGGCATCGACGAGGCGCGCCTGCGCCTGAGACTTTATCCTCACCAGTTTTCCGGCGGAATGCGCCAGCGCGTGGTCATCGCCCTGGCGCTCGCCGGCGATCCCGATCTGATGATCGCCGACGAGCCGACAACCGCGCTCGACGTTTCGATCCAGGCCCAGATTCTCGACCTGCTCAAATCGCTGTGCCGCGAACGCCAACTCGGCATCATCATCGTGACCCATGACATCGGCGTCATTGCGAACATCGCCGATCGTGTCTGCGTCATGTACAATGGCGAAATCGTCGAAAGCGGACCGGTCCGCGAAATCCTTGGCGACCCGCAGCATGCCTACACGCAGTCCCTGATCGCCGCCGTACCGCGCGCCGACATCAAGCTCGAGCGCTTCACAGCGATCAGCTATGTCGGCGAGGGCGCGAAAAGCATACCGATCGACACCAAGACACACTGGCTCGGCCAGGCTTACGGGAGCGTGCCGGAGGGTCCCGTCATCGAATTGCAGGACGTCAATCTCTCGTTCGTATTGCGCAAATCGCTGTTCAAGAAGCACCGCCGCTATGTCAACGCCGTCAAGGACGTTTCGTTTTCGGTGGCCCCCGGCGAAACATTTGGCCTGGTCGGCGAATCCGGTTCCGGCAAGAGCACCGTCGCCCGTTTGATCGCGAAATTGTATCAGCCTGACAGTGGCGAGTTGCGGATCAACGGCGAGAAAATCGAGCCGGGCCGGCGGCGTCGGGAACGTTCCGCCCACCACGAACTCCAGATGATCTTTCAGGACCCGTTTTCCTCGCTCAACGGGCGCATGCGGGTCCTTGATATCGTCGCTGAACCGATCCGCTATTACGGCACAACCGAAAACGAACAGCAGACCGCCACCATCGTGCAGGACCTCCTCGGTCACGTCGGCCTTGGCGCCGACGCGGCCTTGCGTTACCCGCATGAGTTTTCGGGCGGCCAGCGGCAGCGCATTTCGATCGCCCGCGCGCTCGCCTCACGGCCGAGCATCCTGATCTGCGACGAACCAACATCCGCGCTCGACGTCTCGATACAGGCGCAGATCCTCAATCTCCTGAAAGATCTCCAGGACGAACTCGGCCTGACGATGCTGTTCATCAGCCATGACCTGCCCGTCATCCGGCAAATGTGCACCCGGGTCGCGGTGATGAACGCCGGCGCGATCTGTGAAATCGCGGAGACCGATGAGTTGTTCGCGGCACCAAAGCACGAATACTCCCGTCACCTGCTCGGCCTCATGCCGAGCATGGAGATGCTGAAGGTGTCTGCCTAGAGCGATCTCACGTCAGGCAAACACGGGCACACCGCACGATCAGCTGTTCGATATTGCCACCGCAACGGTCGTCCGCATCCCAGACCTGGCGCATGATATTTCCAGCCGAGCCATTCGTGCAGTCATTCGAAGCGTTTATTCATGTCGTTGCTGGCCGAACTCCGTATCGTGCAATTGGGTGACGGATTGGCGGCCGCGGTGTGCGGCCGCGCCTTCGCCGATGCTGGCGCAGTCGTCATGACGCAGGCCCCTTGCCGCGCCGACGCCTTTGCCTGTTTCCTCAATGACGGCAAGGAACCATGTCACGACATCAACCGGGCCCTGACCTCGGCTGACCTGATTATTTGCGAAGGCAGTCCGCAAGAACTTCTTGCCCGAGGGCACGATGCCGACACGCTCAGGCGTCTCAATCCAACAGCGCCGATCGCGCAGATCTCACCGTTCGGCCAGACCGGCCCTGACGCCGATCAACCGGCCACCGACCTGACCTTGTTTTGCGCCAGCGGCATCGCCCGCCTCCTGACCGGCCAGGTCGACGACCTCTGCGAACCGCCCCTGCGCCCGGTCGGTCACCAATCATCGGTGATCGGTGGCTTGGCCGCCGCCTGCGCCGCCATGGCGGCGATCACCGGCCGGCAGCAAGGCGCGATCATCGACGTCTCCATCCAGGAGGCGCTCGCGACACTGGCCGCCGGCGAACTCGCACAGGGCGGCCTGACCGGCGCCGCCTGGTGCCGCAAGCGAACAACGGACGGCAATGGCGCGACCGTCACCATCCTGCCGACGCAGGACGGCTACGTCGCCGTGTCACCGCGCGAAGAACGTCAATGGCAGCGATGGCTTGGCGTCATGGGCAATCCCGCCTGGGGCCGTGAACCACGCTTTGCGCGCAAATCCGATCGCATCGCCAACTGGGACGCGTTGCATGCCTTGATGTCTGACTGGAGCCGCCAGCACGACAAGCACTGGATCGCGGAAAAAGCGCAAGCCGCACATGTACCAAGCTTCCCGCTCGGCGAACTCAGCGAGCATCTGGACGCCGAACAGCTCAGCCATCGCGGCTTTTTCCGGTCAATCGACATCGCCGGACAAAGCGTCCGGGCGCCCGGCCCACCCTATCGCCTCGAAGTCACCCCCGCCGGTCCGGGCGCGCGCACTTCCCCGGAGCCACGAAGAGATGGCATCTTCCTGCCATTGGCCGGGCTCCGCGTCCTCGACTTCAGCTGGGTCATCGCCGGACCGACGACGACACGTCATCTCGCGGCATTGGGCGCCGACGTCATCAAGGTCGAGGCACCTGGGCCGGGCGACCCGGCCCGCCGCTCCCACCTCCACACCGTGCTTGGTCAGGGCAAGAAGGCCATCGTCCTCGACCTCAAGCAGCCAGCCGCCATCGACATCGCCAAGACGCTGGTCGCGCGCTCGGATATCCTGGTCGAGAATTTCGCAACCGGCGTCATGGCCCGGCTCGGGCTTGACGCGGCAACACTCCAGGCGGCCAACCCCAGCCTCATCTATATCTCCGCATCGGGAATGGGGCGCACCGGCCCCGCGGCGGACAAGGTTGCATACGGCACGCTACTGCAAAGCTTTGCCGGGTTCGCGGGGCTGAACCGCCACCCGGATGTGCCACCGCGCATCGGCTTTGCCTGGCTCGACCCGATGTGCGGGTTGATGCTGCCGTTCATCACAGCGGCGGCGATCCGCCATCGCCGGCAATCGGGCGGCCATGGCGTATGCATCGATTTTTCGATGATCGAAGCGATGTTGTGGACACTTGCCGAACCCCTTCTCGCGACGCAGCTCGGTGGCCCGCCACAACCGGTCGGCAACCTGGCACCGGACATGGCGCCACACGGCATCTATCCCTGTGCCGGTGACGATCAGTGGATCGGAATTGGCGTTCAAAATGACATCGAATGGCAACGCATTTGCCGCCTGGTGCCGGGGTTGGCGCCCCTTGCCGGCCTCGACCTCGACAAGCGCCGTGCAGCCCAGGCAACGATCGATGAGACGCTGAGTGCCTGGTCGCGCATCACATCGGTCTCAGAAATCGCAAGAGCACTCGGCGCAGCCGGCATCGCGGCCGCCCCGGTCGCCGGTACCCGGGACCTGGTCGAGAATGCACATTTGCAGTCACGCGGCTTTTGGAACGCGCACGGCACGGGCGTGCTGCCTGCATTGCCGTGGACTGCCAGCTTTCCCCGCGCCACCGGCTTGGCACCCGACATGAACGCAGATACGGATCAGGTGCTCAAAGATATCATCGGACTGTCCGATGGCGAAGTTGCCGATTTGCGCAAATCCGGCGCCCTTGGCTAAAAATCACCGCTGCGGTAGGCCTCATCGAGACGCCTGGCTTCTTCTTCCGTCAATTCCGGCCATGGATCGCCGCGACGGCGCAACGCCCCGGTAAAGTCCGGTGGTCGCTTCTCGTTGAATGCCGCACGGCCCTCCTCGCCATCCGCCGTCGTTTGGATCAGCAGCGAATTGATCAGCGTCTGGACGTGCCATGCCTGGTCCGTTGGCAGGTCGCCGAAGCGGACGACGAACTCCTTCATCATGCGCACCGCAACCGGCGGCAGCTTGACGATCTGGCGGGCGATCTGCTCAGCACGATCCATCAATTCACCATGCGGTACGACCTCGTTGACGAGGCCGATGCGCAATGCCTCGGCGGCATCGACCGGCTCATCTGTCAGCAGCAGCTTCATCGCATCGATATAACGCAGTTGCCGGATCAGAAGGCTCGCTCCCGGCCCATGCCCGAGCCAGCCCTGTGAGAGCAGGGCAAACTTGAAACGCGCATGTTCCGCGCTCGCGATGCGGATGTCGGTTGACGTCAGCAACGTGTAGAGCCCGGCACCGGCGGCCCAGCCGTTGACCGCCGCGATCACCGGCTTCCATACGCGCGGATAGTGGTCGCCCATACGCCCGTCCACACCGGTTTTCTGGCCATGTACCGTGCCGGAAAGCGGCCAGAAAATCCGATTGGTGCGCAGGTACTCCCGGTCATCCTCGGTGAGGTCGGGTCGCGTTGCGAGGTTGTGCCCGCCGCAGAAATGCCGATCGCCCGCGCCCGTCAGGATGGCGCAGCGAATGTCTCGGTCCTCCCACAGATCGGTCCAGGCATCCGAAATCTGGTCAGCCGTTTCCTTGTCGAGGATATTGGCTTTGTCCGGATTGTTGAACGTGATGTAGGCCACCCCGTCACGCTTTTCGTAGTCAATCGCCACGCTGGTTCTCCCGGATTGCGCGCTGCTGATGCCGGAGTATCAGCGAGCATCGCCGGGCATTCGAGACTCCGGGCGCATTGATCACCGTGTCGATGGTGCTGCTTGCAGCGTCGGCGATCAAATTGTTGATGTTATGCTTTATGGATCGTTAATCACGGGATGCATGATCTCGCGGTCCCGTGCGGCGCGATTTCGACAAGCTGCGAATTTCCGTGGCGTTGCGTTGCTGCCCCGGCCCTGATGACCGGATATCACGTCATTCGAACGCGCAGGCGTGTATCATCTTGACACGGCCCGCCGCAAACGGGGCCCCGCGAGGGGATGCCGCACCACGCTGGCGCACCGCTCTCGCAGCCAGCTGCCCGCACGCCTCAATCTTCGATTTACAATACTGAGTTAGACAAGCGGGTACGGGCTGAGGGGCAAATGAATTGCGCCTGATCAGGATATGATGTCTCCCCATTACAAGCTTGGCGCCGTTTGCGAACAGCGGATGCCGGGCCGTCTTGTCCTGTGATCTGCGTTGCGAGTTCCAAATGTCCGTCAAACTTTCCCGAGTGGCGTGTGACGACACCCTCGTGTCCGACGATAGCATTATGCGCTCGTTGCTGCGGGAAAACGAGCGCCTGCAACAGGCCTTAAACGCCGAACGAGACAAATCGAAACTGTACGAGAGCATCTTCAACTGCCTGCCGGACGCCGTCGCCGTGGCACGCCCGGATCGCAGCATTCGTAAAACCAATCCGGGGTTTGTCGAACTGTTCGGCTACGAACACGAGGAGGTGCTGGGCCGCACAACGGCCATGCTTTACAAGAGCCAGGCAGATTTCGAAAAGCAGGGCCGCAAGCGCTTTCACCTGTCGGCCGACGAGCAGCTGAAGCCCTATGAAGTTGTCTATAAGAAGAAGGACGGATGCGAGTTCACCAGTGAAACAATCGGCACCCCCTTGCGCGATGAGGATGACAACGTCATCGGCTTTCTCGGCATCATGCGCGACGTTACCGTGCGGGCGCGAAAGGCCAATGAGCTCCACGAGCAGGAACGCCAGCTGCGCCAGATCGCGGACGCGCTGCCGGAACTCGTCACCTGCATCGACCGCGACGGCGTTGTTCAGTTTGCCAACGCAACGGCCCACCGCTGGTATGACTGCGAGAACCGGACGCTGATTGGCCGTAACATCTTCACAATGCTCAGCCCGCAGAGCCTTGCCACCATCGATCCCTTGCTGGAACGTGTCTACGGCGGCGAAACGGTGCGCAAACGCGTCACGATGACCTATCCGGATCAGCAGAACCGCACGGTCGATCTCTCCTACATGCCGTACAGGTCGACCGCCGGTGAGGTCACCGGCTACGTCGCCCTGGCCGTCGACGTCACGGCGCAAACCAAAGTCGAAGAGGAACTGTCGATTTCGAAGCAGCGCCTCAACGATGCCATCGATGCTGTGCCCGATGCATTCGCATACTACGACAAGGACGACATCCTGCGCGTCTTCAATGCGCAATATCACGCTCTCTATAACCTGAGCCAGGATCTGATCTACGTCGGAGCAAAATTCGAAGATATCATTCGTACCGGCGTTGCCCGCGGCCAATACAAGGACGCGATCGGTCGAGAAGAGGAATGGATCGCTCACCGCCTTGCCGAGCATGCCAATCCTACAACCGCGCTGGAGCAGCGGCTTGATGACGGCCGGTGGGTGCGCATCGAAGAACGCAAAACCAAGGACGGCGGCACCGTTGGCGTGCGTATTGACGTGACCAAGCTCAAAGAGCGCGAGCAGGAGCTCAAGCATCTCTCCGTGACGGATCACCTGACCGGGATCAGCAACCGGCGCATGTTGCTGTCCGAACTGCAAACCGCCCACGGCAAGGTGCAAAGCGAAAGCGGCACGTACTCGCTCTTGATGATCGATGTCGATCACTTCAAGAAGGTCAACGACACCTATGGCCACGCGATGGGTGATGAAGTCTTGAAACGCCTCACCAAACTGATCAAAGGTGAATTGCGACCGCACGACCATGTCTGCCGCTATGGTGGCGAGGAGTTTGCCGTTCTGCTGCCCGATACGAGCATCGGCGGCGCCTTCTCAACGGCCGAGCGCATTCGCACCTCGGCCAAGGGCCAACGGATCGAAGCCGATGGCAACAGCATCCAGATCTCGATCAGCATCGGCGCCACGCAAATCGACAGCCGCGACGAAAACTATGACACGGCATTGGCACGCGCCGACAGTGCCTTGTATCAGGCCAAGGAACTCGGTCGCGACCGGGTCATCATCCTGCCGCGCTGATTTTCGATCAGAGCTGCTTTCTCCGCTCGATCATGCGCTAGTTTGTCAACTCACCCGCAATAACTTTGGCTGCCGCGGCCAGGCCCGACCCGCCGAGCGGAGCCTCCATGGCAAGCAGGGCACTCTCGACGGTCCCGAGCGTACCCAGCAGCATTGGTGGATTGAGGTGGCCCATATGCCCGATACGGAACGATTGCGATGCCAGGTCGCCAAGCCCTGTGCCAAGTGTCAATCCGGCCCTCGCCTCGCAAATTTCCTGCAGGCGGGCGCTGTCAATCGAGCCGCTCAAGACGGTCGTCGTGGAGTTGGACCGCTGTGCCGGGTCGATAATGTTGAACGACAGGCCGTCGGGCGTAGACCACGCCGAGACAGCGGCACGAACGGCATTGGCAAATACCGTGTGGCGTGCCCAAATCGCTTCGAGCCCTTCTTCGGCAATCATGTCCAGCGCCGTGCGCATGGCATAGATGTGCTGGATCGGCGCGGTCCCGCAGTAGCGCAGATAGTGCGCCTGCTCTGACTGTCTTGCCGTCCAGTCCCAGTAGGGTGTGCGCATGCCAGCCGTTTTGTGTGCTGCCAACGCCTTGTCGCTGGCCCAGACGAGGCCCAGGCCTGGCGGCACCATCAACCCTTTCTGACTGCCGCCGACCGTGATGTCGACTTCCCACGCGTCCATCAGATATTCAACGCATCCAAGCGAGGCAATGCCGTCGACCATCAGCAACGCCGGGTGACCGGCGGCGTTCATCGCTTGGCGCAAAGCGGCGATGTCATTCCATACGCCCGAGGCCGTATCGACCTGGACGACCAGCACGGCCTTGATCTCATGTCCGGTATCCGCGCGCAGGCGCATCTCTAGGTCGTTGGGATCAACCGATGCGCGTGCCGGCGCGTGCAGGATTTCCGCCTCACAGCCCAGCATTTGAGCTTGCTCTCCCCAGCCAATGGCAAACCGTCCCGACTCAAGCACCAGCACTTTGTCGCCACGATTAAGCGTGTTTGTCAGCGCCATCTCCCAGGCACCATGACCATTCGATATCGCGATGAAAACGGGCCCGCTGGACCGCGCGACCGACGGCAAATCATCGAATATGCTCTTACTGACATCAACCAGCGCGCCTTCGTAGATATTGGGCATGGCGACATGCATCGCGCTCAAAACGCGATCCGGAATCACGGATGGGCCCGGCATTGATGTAATGGCGCGTCCTCGGTTGAGTTTCAAAGTCCTGACTCCGTGGATGGTGTGTTAGCCGTCACCCGCACAACGCTGCAGGGCGCATGAGCGATCCATTCTAGAATGGGCCCAACCAAGATGAAATCAATTCTGTCGCCTCAATATGACGCCCTTCGCGCACGCCATCGCGCCGACATCCTTGGCGGGATTGCAAGGGGACCGGCCGTCTGACAAACGTCAGAGCGTTCAAACCGGCATCATGCTTTGATGGCAGCTCTCTCGAATTCCCTGGATCAGTCCGTCCGCTTCCGCGTCACGCTTGGAAATGTAGCGTGTGCACTGCATCCCGTTCGGGGCGCTCCGACTGCTCGGCATTATCAATCGACCGAGCAATCTCCTTCATGATCTGCAAGAGCGCGATCGACAAATCCTTTTTGCCTTGCTCATTCGCCAGATCGGCAAGTTCACGAACTTGGTCGAGCGTATCGAACGCAACCTCGAGAAAGAGTGATGAACCGGAATCGGAGTGATTGGGCGACATTGAATTACCTTCATCATCTAAGGACCGGCGCGCGCTCCTGGATTGCTATCGCTCAACACAACTAACAGCTGCATTTTTCACTTCATATACTTTTTGGTTGCATTTGCGTAACGGTCAGCATCGAAGATTTCAATCGCTTCATGGAATTGTTTTAACTCAAAGAATTAAGCCGCCTGCTTAATGCAGACTGCGGACAAAATTCATGTTGATGACCGGCCGAATACGCGCTTACTGACTGCGTTGCGAGGATGAATTAGCCAGCAACTGCAGCATTTAACTCGCAATCCAGACTAGTCATGTCACAGATGATTCGGTGGATGATAAATAAGGTGCGCTGCACAAGTCGAACGCTGATCGAGTTGCGGGCCCACGCCGACGGTATCAAGAGTGACCAGGATTTCACGAATGCTTCAACGGTTTTAGAGCGCAACTGACCGGCCGTTAGAATGAAAAGCCCCAGCCGTCCGCTCTGCGTTCACGGACGACTGGGATAGGAACTGCCATACGCGATACTGACGCAGTACAAACTGGCAGTCTGGAATCTTCCCGCAGATATCTTGAAAGCCTTCCGCGCGAAGCTATCGGCGGCAAAAAGGAGATACGCGATCCCTGTACAAACTCGAGGATCATCTCACTCTTGCCGCCAAAGAGAATTGATCTGTAAGAGTCTACTGAACGGTAGCGGTGCTCACCCCTTCTTTGACAGGTTGCGCCATCTGTGCCCGATCCGTGCCGAACTGCGGTGAAGCCAATTGATCGGAAGGGTTTCGTTCTTTGCCCTTTGACGCCATAAGGCGGTCAATCAAGAGGTTTTGCGCTTCGCGCCGCAGTAGAATTTGCTGCAACGTGCGCTGCACGAGGTTTGTCGACACCTCGTCAGCAGCCAAAACCGCCATCGCGCCGACGGTTAAGGCCTGCGCTGTAACCTCAGCCGTCGGGCTGTCGACAATGGCGAGCGTAGCTGACCGTACAGATAGCTCGGGAAATGCCGCCAAAACGTCAAATCCGCACGTTCCGGTTGCAATGACGACATCGAATGCTGGCAGCTGAAGCGCATGAGCGGCTGTGTCCGTCGAACACGTCATCGTCATGCGGGCATCGAGGACTTCTGAGCACTGAAGCGCACGATGTACGGGGTCGAGTTGGGCATAATTGTCCCCAACCAACAAGACATCGATCTCCGATGGCTCGATGATACATGCCAAATCGCGCGCAACCTGCGAGCGCGTCAAAGACTCGTCAGGGCCGCCTGATACCGACGCATCAAAAACAAACACAACAAACACTCCGTGCAAAAGAACGCCCAGGGAACACCGAGCGTTGGACGGGCAATGTTAAGAACGAAGCTCCCCTTATCTTCGCTGGTCGTTGCCTTTCCGCCATGGCTGCATTCAGTTGCAGCACATAGGATATGCAATTCTCGGTATCCGACAAGAGCAATATTCACCTGTTGAGAACGTGTGTGTAACTTCCGCAACAGCACGGCGCCCTGCCGGATGCAGCATTCTGCGTCGCAACCGCACCCGGAAAACCAATCGAGACGCTTTTACCGCCCTCGGCATCTCCCCGGCCAATTGACGCACAGCACACTTGAAAGCTTCTCAGCAGCGCGTGCGTCTGCGTCACAAAACGGCATAACCGATGCTACCGCTGTGCGATGCGAGGGCTGCATTCTAAAGAAAATGTTCATGCACATTACAGTCCTTTGTCATCGGCACGGTGCCAATCTTGCGTTGACCGCTTCGCGTCATGACACCCGCTGACACGTCCCGACCGAAGCTAAAGGCCCATCGCGTACCGCGCCAAATGGTTCCGCTCTCGGCCGATACGATACTTCTGCTGTCTGCACGGGAACCGGACGGTCGCAACCCTAAGAAAGGACACACAGTGATGTCCGAGGATGACCAGGCTTTCTTTCAAGATGATTGCTTCGAGCGGCTCTTGATGATCGCAGACGTCGTGATCGACGTATTCGATCCCCCTTCCTCACTGAACGGCTTCATTATCAACGCGGAGCGCATTCTCGACCGCCACGCACGCGGCCAGAAGATCGCGCCGCTGCGCGATGCCGTCGTCGGCATTGCGTTTGAGAGCAGCGCCCTCACCATCCGCGAGATCAACCTCCATGTCCTGGGGCGCACGACCTACCGCAACAAGACCGCCATTCAGCGCTGCATTGCCAAGCGCCGCGAAGATACGGACTTCAACACCTGCTACCGACAGGCGCGATCACAGGTTGTCGCGGCATTGCAGAGCACAACATCCGAGGACGACCCGGACAGCGGCGACATCGTTGTCTCGTAGGCTCGACAAACGCCAATACGGAGCGCGATCCCGTGATCGAATGCGACCTAACTCTCGTAGCGCGTATTTCCGCGCCGTTTGGGGTCGATTGGCAATTCAACAAGCAACGGCTGATTGGCCCTCTGCGCGCAGGCCTGGCGCGGGCAGACATGGCAGTTTATTCCGATCGGGTGGAAAAGCTGGTCATCCTTGACGTTGAAGGGAGCAGCATAGCCGATCCTGCGCGCGTGGCGCAGTTCGCACCCGAGCGCGATGGCCAGGCGCTGGTCCTGCATGGTGCGATTGAGCACCGGGCGGTCAACCGTCCGGCTGATCGTGAAGAAGCGTTCGCCATCGGGCAGTTCGACGAACTGAGGTCGAATCTGCCCCGGCGTGTTGAAAGCGGTATGAATATTCCAGACCGGACATGATCCGCCGTGTTCGGCCAGACTGAACGACGTTGCGTTGAAACGTTTGGTTACGTTGCCGGCTCGGTCGATCCGCAGAAAGAAAAAGGGCACGCCACGCGCGCCTTCGCGCTGCAGCGTCGTCAGTCGGTGGCTCGCCTGCTCGAAAGAGACACCGAACGCGGCCGCGAGCCGATCAACGTCATACTGCGTGCGCTCAGCCTCGGCGAGAAATGGCGCATAGGGAGTCAGGACCGCCGCTGCGAAATAGTTTGCAAGTTCCACTGTGCATCGCGAAATGCCGGCCTGTGACGTGATATCGAGATCGGTCGTCAACGCCTGCAAAACGTCCGGGAATTCGACCAGGCACAGCACGTGCGCAAGCTGGAAAGTCCGGTTCGGATAATCCAGCGCCTGCGACAGAAACACGGCACCAGCCTCTTCATCATAGACCCGCAAGGCCCCTTTCATGTCATCGATCGGTGCGGTTTGAACGCTGACGCCGTGCTTGGACTGCATGCGCGCCTTGAGCACCGTATAGACTTCATCGGCCTCACAAGACTCCGTCGCTCGCAACTGCTCGGCGGCCAGCTCCAAGTCGTGGAAATAGTTCGAATGGTGCCGGAAAAAGTCGTGAATGATTGTTTCTGGCGAGGTTTCCAGAATGGCATCCGGCATCCGCTCGCTACCAAGCCGCATCATCTTGTCGAGCGCCGCACGATGGCTCTGGTAGAGATTGAGCAACTGCTCGGTCAGCCGCGGCGCATGGTCGATGGCACCACGAAGTTCCTGCATATCTGGCGGATTCTTGCCAAAGACCGGGTCGCGAAACATGTTGCGCAGGTCTGCCAGGCGGTTGGAGGCCTCGTCCTTGACGAGTTCGCGCCAGTCGACGTTGTAGGCTTCCGACAAGGCCATGAGCATCTGCACCGACAGGCTGCGCTGATTGTTTTCGAGCAGGTTGATGTATGACGTGCTGACGCCCAGCGTCTTGGCCATCGCGGCCTGCGTTTGCTCGCGCTCGCGGCGCAGCTGCCGCAATCGTGGTCCAATCATTGTCTTGCGCATGGGCACACTCGTGTTTACAACTTTACAAAAGAGAAATTTGTGTCATTGACTTGTAACACATCAACTCGATTTGTCGTGCTTTTTCCGGCTCCGCACCCTATGCTCATCTTTAACAGCGGGTCGGCTTGAAGTAGACGAGACAAAAAGAGAGGCAACATCCATGCACCTACCTGAGGCCAGCGCCGTCGATAAATCCCTGACCTTTGACAGCGCTGACATTGAGATCAAGGCGCGGCTGATCGACGACGAAGTGACGATCGATGTACTGAAATCCGGCGTGTGCATTCATCGCTTGACGATTTCCGATGTCACCGGCCGCATGGAAAACAGCTGGATTGCCGATATGTTCGCCCGCGAAGACCGAGTTGATCTTGCCGGCATGTCGGGCGAAGTCGATGACTATGTGCGTAGCCTGAACATCTCGCAGGGATAGGTGGACACACATCAAATCCGGACCGTTCGTTACAAAAACCCGGGCCTGACCGATGACGATCTGAGCCGCGCATCAGCCGGTCTTCGGAGATCCGTTAACCAAGAGATCAACTGGTTCTCTGCAACAATCCCCGGCCCGGCCACCACCCCTATTCTGAACCTATCCCGCTCACTCAGGGGCTGCTGACCGGTGGCGACCTTCAGTGGGGGCGGGCTGCAGGTCACGCGCCGGCGCAACGTACGCGCGGCGTTATAGTGACGCCCTGCCGTCCTGCCTGTGGTGAGAGTCCCAGGTGCCCGCAGCTTAAAAGAGGCGTGACTCAGCGATAAATC
>JBPCVZ010000316.1:0-3291 GCA_051010015.1 Hyphomicrobiaceae bacterium | reverse complement strand
AATCTATCATATTTTTTGGTATTACAATTTAATGCCACAGAGCGACTCAAGGTGCCAGAATGCGACGCTATCCGCGAGACCTACATGGCTACGGCGCGGTCACGCCCGACCCGCGCTGGCCGAACGCAGCGCGCATTGCCGTGCAATTTGTTGTCAACTTCGAAGAAGGTGGCGAAAACAATATCCTGCATGGTGATGCCGGTTCGGAAGCTTTTCTGTCGGAGATCGTCGGCGCCGAGTCGTGGGCGGGCGAACGACACTGGAATATGGAGTCTATCTACGAATACGGCGCACGTGCCGGATTCTGGAGGCTTCACAGATTGTTCACATCACACAGCATTCCAGTCACGGTCTACGGCGTGGCAACGGCCTTGGCGCGTGCACCTGCCCAGGTCGCTGCAATGCAGGCGGCGCAGTGGGAAATTGCAAGCCATGGTCTCAAGTGGATTGAGTACCGATCCTTCGACCGCAATGATGAAACGCGCCACTTGGTGGATGCCGTACGACTGCACCACGACGTAACCGGCGAAACGCCGAAGGGTTGGTACACGGGACGGTCCTCGGTCAACACCATCGATATCATCGCGGAGAACGGCAGCTTCGCCTATGCAGCAGACTCTTATGCAGATGATCTGCCGTATTGGCACCTTTCCGACCACAAACCATTATTGATCATTCCCTACACGCTTGATGCCAACGACATGCGCTTTGCAACGGCGCAGGGCTTCAACGCCGGTGACCAGTTCTTCAACTATCTAAAAGACACGTTCGACACGCTGTTTGCGGAGGGCAGTGATGGCCACCCAAAGATGATGTCGATCGGATTGCACTGCAGACTGGCAGGGCGTCCGGGACGCCTGCGCGCCATCAAGCGGTTCATCGAGTATGCCCAGTCTCACAGTGAAGTCTGGTTTGCCACCCGGCTTGAAATCGCGAACCACTGGCATGAACATTTTCCGCCGCCCTCGAACCGATCGTCTTTGCCGGCAATGCTCGAGAGGGAAGCGTTCATCGAACAATTTGGAGGTATATTCGAGCATTCGCCGTGGGTCGCGGAACGTGCCTTTGATTTGGAGCTTGGACCTGCGCATGACACAGCCGTTGGTCTTCACAACGCCATGTGTCGCGCATTCCGGACCGCCTCCGACGCGGAGCGGCTCGATGTTTTACGCGCGCATCCAGACCTCGCCGGCAAGCTGGCCGAGGCAAAGCGGTTGACCGAAGCCTCCTCGTCGGAGCAGGCATCCGCCGGCCTCGATGCACTGACGGATGATGAGCGGGCGCGGTTTCAGGAACTCAATGAGCGTTATGTGAAGCTCTTCGATTTCCCCTTCATAATTGCCGTGCGAGGCCTGTCAAAGACTGACATTCTGCACGCATTCGAACGACGGATCGCCAACGATCGCGATGTCGAGTTTTCCGAGGCGTGCCGACAGGTCGAGCGCATCGCCTTGCTGAGGTTGCGGGAGACGCTACCTCAATCAACTTTGGCGTGAGGTGCGTATGACCGAGAGATCCTACTACTTCCCAACCGGTGGACTGCCGCCACAGACACAACTCCTGACGGACCGCGCCGTCTTTACCGAGTCCTATGCCGTCATACCCAAAGGCTGTCTAAGCGACATCGTCACGAGCTACCTTCCCGGCTGGAACGAGACGCGCGCATGGGTCCTGGCCCGTCCACTTACCGGTTTTGCGGAGACTTTCTCTCAGATGATCCTGGAGATTGGACCAGGTGGCGGGGCGATGGCGCCAGAACCCGATCGCGCTGCACAAGGCGTCTATTTCGTCGTAAGCGGCGAACTGATTCTGACCCATGCCGGCACGTCCCATACGCTGAAAGCTGGTGCATTTGCCTACCTGCCGGCAGCCGCGGACTATGAGATTGCCAACAAAGGAGCCGCCAACGCGACGGTACACTGGTTCCGAAAAGAGTACGAACCTGTCCCCGGTCTCGGCTCGCCGGATGTGATCATTGCGCATGACAGCGAGATCGCTCCGACGCCAATGCCAGACACTGACGGGCGATGGGCGACGACTCGCTTTGTCGACCCGACAGATCTGCGCCATGACATGCACGTCACAATCGTCACGCTCGAGGCCGGCGCGGTTATTCCCTTCCTTGAAACGCACGTCATGGAGCACGGCCTCTACGTTCTCGAGGGTAAGGGCGCCTACAAGTTGAACCGGGATTGGGTCGAGGTTGAAGCCGGAGACTTCATGTGGCTGCGTGCATTCTGCCCGCAGGCCTGCTACGCTGGCGGCCCCGGTCCTTTTCGGTATCTGCTCTACAAGGACGTCAATCGTTTTCCCAAGCTTTCACTTGCGCGGCGTTCGTCTGGTGGGAGTTCGCCATGAGCGCGTCACCAATCGAAGCAACCGAGTTGACGGCGCAGGCTTTCGCGCCGTTTGGCGATGTCATCGAAGCGCGTGGTGACCCAGACAAACGGATCAATGCCGGCCTGTGCGGTCGATATCATGATCTCGCTTCACTCGATTTTCACGCACCGGGCCGTGCTGGCATCAGCGTGTTCCTGTCCGAGCCTGTAGAGCGTCCGTTTAGACTTGCCTTGGTCGAGCGCCATCCGCTTGGCTCCCAATGCTTCATTCCCATGTCCGGGAGTAGCTACCTTGTCGTCGTAGCCGAAGACAACAATGGCGTTCCGACCAACATGCAGGCGTTTGTGGCCCGGCCAGACCAAGGTGTGAATTACCACCGCAATACCTGGCACGGCACCCTCATGCCGATCGGCAAGCAAGCCCACTTCACAGTTGTCGATTGGATCGGGGAGAGCGAAAACCTGGAAGAGTTCCGTTTCAACACGCCGATCGAAATCGTCACAAGCATGAGAGATTGACGGCAAACGACCTAAGAATCTGACACCGGCGCAAACACCGAAGGGGAGGCTCTATCATGTCGATTGGTACACTTGAGCAACGCCGAGACCCCGACTATTTGCCCCCGCTTTGGAGCGCCGTTCCGCTCGGCATCCAGCACGTTCTTGCAATGTTTGTCAGCAACGTGACGCCGGCGATCATCATTGCCGGTGCCGCCGGCTTTGGATTCGGATCCAAGTCTCCGGACTTCCCGCAGATGATCTACATGATCCAGATCTGCATGCTGTTTGCCGGCGTTGCCACACTGATGCAGACGATAGGGTTCGGGCCGGTCGGTGCACGGCTACCCATCGTTCAGGGAACTAGCTTCGCCTTCCTGCCAGTAATGATCCCCATAGTCGCCGGTAAAGGTGTTGGGGCAATGGCAGCATTGACGGGCGGCATCATCATCGG
>JBPCVZ010000315.1:0-4247 GCA_051010015.1 Hyphomicrobiaceae bacterium | reverse complement strand
GGGCAGTATTCGCGAGCACTTTGGTTATTGCGGGCGGGCTTGCCAGTTGTGGTGAGACAGACCATGGCGCAAAGACGGAAGGCGCCATCCGGCCCGTCAAGATATTCGTTGTGAAGGAGGCCAGTACAAAACTACGGCGCGCCTATCCTGCAATCGTACTGCCATCGAAAGAAGCGAAGTTGTCTTTCCGCGTGAGCGGAAACATCATTTCTTTGCCCATCCGAGCCTCGCAGAAAGTCAAAAAGGGTGACGTGATTGCGCAACTTGATCAACGAGATTTCCAGTCCGAGGTCTCACGCCTCGGCAGTCAGCTCGAGCAGGCCAAGGCTCAACTGAAGCAGATGAAGGCTGGCGCGCGATCGCAAGATATTGCTTCTCTTCGCGCTCAGGTCGATGCCGCCAAGGCAGAGGTCGCGGCAGCCGGGCAACAGCTTCAACGTACCGAAACACTATTTCGCAAGGACATCGTCAGTAAGGCGCGCCTTGACCAGGACCAGCTTGCTCTAAACGTCGCAGAGGCGAGACTGAAGGCAAGCGAGCAAGAGTTGGAAAAGGGCCGCGCCGGATCGCGAACAGAAGAAATTGCTGCTCAGCAGGCCGTTATCAATGGATTTGAGACGCAACTGCAGTCAGCGAGGGACGCCCTATCGGATACCACGCTGAAGGCGCCGTTTACGGGAATTGTTTCCAAACGAGAAGTCGACAATTTCGCGAATGTCCAGTCGCAAGAAGTCATCGCCGTTCTGCAAGACCTCGGAACGATTGATCTGACGTATGACGTACCGGGGCCTGATGTCACAGTTCTTTCGCGAGGAAGGTCTTTGAAGGCCGTGGCGAAACTCGATGCTATTCCAGATCAGACATTCGCAGCGAAATTCGTGGAGTTCACAACGCAGGCGGAAACGACAACGCAAACGTTTCGCGCTCGCGCTTCGATCAGCCAACCCGAAGGCGCGGTCATCCTACCTGGCATGACAGGCCGTATCGTTGTCACGGGTCCGTCGGATGGTGCTGGTAGTATCGCGATCCCTGCCAGCGCGATTGGTGCCGAAGCAGATGGGCAGCCCTTCGTTTGGATTGTCACGAAGCCCGACAACAAGGTGAGCAAGCGGCTCGTCAAAACAGGCGAAGCAAAAAGCTCGATGATCATTGTGACGGACGGCATGAATCCCGGCGACGTTATCGTGACGGCAGGCGTTTCGTTCCTGCGCGAGAACATGGTGGTCCGACCGATTTCGAAGGTTGGGGAATAGCGCAATGGACCTTGCCAAGTTTGCCATTGAGAAGCGTTTGGTCAGCGCGTTGGCAACGCTGTTGATTCTTGGTGCCGGATACTTCGCCTATCTCAATCTGCCTCGCTTCGAAGACCCCGAGTTTATCGTTCGCCAGGCGCAAATCATCACGCCTTATCCGGGCGCGAGTTCGCGCGAAGTAGCGGATGAAGTGACGGATGTAGTCGAAGACGCCATTCAACAATTGGAGGGCGTCAAGGAAATAAAATCGGTATCTTCCAACGGCAGTTCCGAGGTCACGGTCGAATTCACCATTGCATCTGCAAAGACCCGGGCCGTCCTGAACCAACGTTTCACTCAGCTCCGAGCAAAAATCCAGGACTCACAGGCGCGTCTGCCACCGGGCGCATCAACGTCAATGGTCTACGATGACTACGGCGATGTATACGCGCTCTATTTCGCTATAACTGGTGAAGGTTATTCGCTCCGCGAGGTCTACGAATACGCCAAAGCGCTTCAAAAAGAGCTGGTGCTCGTCAACGGCGTGTCGAAAGTCAGAATGATCGGCGTCCCCGAGGAGGTAATTTATCTAGACTACAGTCCAGGAAAACTTACTCAACTTGGGCTGCCGTCCCAGCGGATCGCTGAGGTCCTCCGAGGACAAAACCTTGTGACAGATGCAGGCAGTGTTGATGCTGGCAGCAGCCGCCTCGTTATTCGTCCATCGCAAGCCGTCGACTCATTGGAAGCGCTTCGCAACCTTGTTATTGCTGACCCCAAGAGCGGTCGATCTTTTCGCCTGAACGATATCGCCAAAATTCGCCGCGGCCTGAAAGAGCCAGCTGGTACGAGGGTTTTCCGCGATGGTCGACCGGCCATAGGGCTCGGCATCTCCAACACGATCGGCGGAAATGTTGTCGATATGGGCGATGCTGTACATGCCCGCCTAGCTGAGCTGGAAGAGCAGCGTCCAATCGGGATCGAACTCAATCAGATATCCGACCAATCGCTCACCGTGCGTGCCTCAGTCTCGGACTTTGTTGACAATGTTGTGCTCGCGCTGGCGATCGTGGTTGGCACCCTCCTTGTGTTCATGGGGTTACGTAGCGGGATTTTGATGGGCGGCATCCTTCTCGTAACCGTGGCGGGTACGTTATTTGGTATGTATGTCGCCGGCCTCGACATGCAGCGGATTTCTTTAGGGGCCTTGATCATTGCGCTTGGCATGCTCGTAGACAACGCGATTGTTGTCGTCGAAGGCACACTCGTTCGGGTCCAGAAAGGCGAAAGGACGGCGGCTGCCACAATCGATGTTGTCGACAAAACAAAGTGGCCACTCCTTGGAGGTACGATTGTCGGTTTCTTGGCATTCTCGGCAATCGGTTTCTCGCCGGATAATACCGGCGAGTATGCTGGCTCTTTGTTTTGGACCGTCCTCATCTCATTGTTGTTCAGCTGGCTCGTCGCAATCTGGTTGACGCCCTATTATTGCACGCTTGTTTTATCACCTGCTGCTGGCACGGCAGATCGTAGGGAAGGCCCAAATGAAAATGTGATGCTGCGCCAGTACCGATCGTTGCTTGGCTGGGCGCTGCACAACCGGTGGAAAACGATTGGTGTGACAATTGCCCTTTTCGTCTCATCCATCTTCGCCTTCAATTTTGTAAGCGAGGGCTTCTTTCCCGCATCGACACGGGCGCAATTTGTAGTGGACTACGACCTGCCAGAAGGTTCGAACGTCGAAAGTACGACTTCTGACATCGCCGAGATCGCCAAATGGATCCGTACGCTCGATGGCGTGACAGGCACGAATTCCGTCGTCGGTGAAGGCCATTTGCGCTTCATGCTGACCTATACGGCCGAGAGCCCGAGTCCGTCCTATGGCCAGGTTCTGGTCGATGTAAACGATTGGCGCGCAATTGCGCCACTTCTAACGAAGATTCAGAACCAAATCGACAACAACTACCCGAACGCATACTCGAAAGTCTGGCAGTTCATTCTCGGACCTGGCGGTGGCAGCATTATTGAAGCCGAGTTCACGGGTCCCGATCCCGTCGTCTTGCGCGAGCTTGCCGAAAAGGCCAAAGCCGTCTACGCCGCCGAGGGTGCGATTGCCATCAAGGACGATTGGCGTAACATGATCAAAGTCGTCCGGCCGCGCGTGAATGAAGAGAATGCGCGGCGTCTTGGCCTGACGCAGCGTGATATTGCGAAGGCAATTGCCGCTAGATTTGATGGAGAGAGCATAGGTGTCTATCGGGAAGGCGATGAATTGCGGCCGATCATCTTTCGGCCCAACAAGGCAGACCGTGACGACATTGCCCGCATTAGAGAGGTGCAAATCTTTTCGTCAACGTCGGGGCGTTATGTGCCCATCTCGCAGGTTGTCGACGATTTCGATGTCGTCTTTGAAAATAGTCGGTTGCGCCGCTTCAACCGGGCGCTTGCAATTCGCGCTCAAGCCGATCCGGCGCCTGGCACTAACGCCGCCGACCTGCAGGCGCGCGTCGCGCTGAAGATCGAAGCCGTGCCTCTGCCACCAGGCTATCAATTGAGATGGCGCGGACAAGCTGGAGATAGTGCGGAAGCCAATGCTGGTCTCGCGTCCACGATGCCCTTCGGCTTTGGTGCAATGATCGTCGTCGTCTTGCTGCTTTTCAACGCAGTCCGTCAACCCCTGATCATTTGGCTGACGGTTCCGTTGGCGCTCATTGGGGTAGTGTATGGGTTGATTATCACGGATACACCAATGGAGTTCGTAGCGATCCTCGCCGTACTGTCTCTCACTGGTATGCTGATCAAGAACGCAATCGTGCTAATTGATGAAACCGACAGTCAGATTGCAGGCGGCAAGGCACGCATGAGCGCGATCATCGATGCAGCCGTCAGTCGTGTCCGACCTGTTTGCCTAGGAGTCTTGACGACCGTTCTGGGTGTGGTGCCATTGCTCTGGGATCCGTTCTTCCGCAGCCTCTCCGTGGTCATCATCTGGGGCTTGAGCTTCGCAACAATTCT
>JBPCVZ010000314.1:0-44849 GCA_051010015.1 Hyphomicrobiaceae bacterium | reverse complement strand
AGAGTTCGTCACACCGTCAGAACTAGATCATCGAGCCTTTAAGTGTACCCATTGAAGATTGGTACACGTGGCTCAAAGATGATCTACATCCAAAGTGTAGCGCAACTTTATGCGAAAAGCCGATGAGGCTTAGGGTGTCCAAGACGTTTCCAACTTTTCGCATGTTGCGCTAGAGCATCCGCAACAGCTTGCTTAACATGAAGGACAAAATGACGGTGCCGCTGGACATTGCCGGCAGCAACGCGTCGCATAGGGGCAAACCGCCAAATGTGAGCGCCGAGCGGCAACGCTCGGCGACTTGGCGCCCACCGCTGGCAAAGGTCGACAATCGTGACATCACCTGATCGCATCGCAAATATCGTTGTTGTCGGCGCCGGATTGGCCGGCCTCTTTCTGGCGCTGAAGCTGAGCCCGCGCCCCGTCACGGTGATCTCCGGTACGCTACTCGGCGATGGCGTCTCCAGTGCCCAGGCACAGGGCGGCATGGCGGGCGCGGTCGGCCCGGACGACAGCATTGCTGCCCATGCCACCGACACCATTGATGCCGGCGACGGACTCGTCAATGAAGCCATGGCTCATTCGATTGCGCGCGAGGCGGCCGATCGGATCGACGATCTGCGCGACCACGGCGTGCTTTTCGATCGCGATAACAATGGGGATTTTGTCCTGTCTCGCGCCGCCGCCCACAGCGTCGGGCGCGTGGCCCGCGTTGCTGGCGACGGCGCCGGCAAGGCGATCATGACGGCATTGATCGAAGCGGTACGGTCGACACCATCCGTTACGTTGCTTGAAGAATACGAGGCGCAAGAACTCGTCACCGAAGGCGATGTTCCACAACAGCGCGTCACCGGTCTCTATCTGTCACGCCCTGATGATGTGGCCGCTCGCTACAAGGTGGCGAACGTCAGCGTGGTCGTGCTTGCAACGGGTGGCATCGGCGCGCTTTATCGGGTCACCACCAACCCGGCGCACGCTCGCGGTGATGGCCTGGCAATCGGTGCCCGTGCGGGTGCGATCGTCGCCGATGCTGAATTTGTCCAGTTTCATCCGACCGCGATCGACGTAGACCAGGACCCGTTGCCACTCGCCATCGAAATACTGCGCGGGGAAGGCGCAACGCTGGTTGATGGTGTCGGCCGACACTTCATGACGGATGTCCACGCCGACGCCGACCTGGCGCCCCGCGACGTGGCGGCACGTGCCATCTACCAACAGATCGCCACCGGCAAAAGCGTTTTCCTCGACGCCACTAACGCCATTGGCGCCCAATTCAAGAACCGTTTCCCGGTTGTCTACCGCAGTTGCATGGAGGCCGGGATCGATCCGTCGATCGAACCGATCCCGATCGCGCCGGCGGCCCACGCCCATATGGGGGGGCTGCGAACCGATGCGCAGGCGCGCACCAATGTGGCCGGACTATGGGCTGTCGGCGAAGTTGCCGCGACCGGCTTTCACGGCGCCAACCAGCTGGCATCGAACTCGACGCTCGAAGCGATTGCCATGGCGACGCGGGCAGCCGCTGACATCCTGCAAACGGTGGCGGAGGAAACTGACGCAGACAACGGCAACATCACGCGTGAGCGCAGCCCGCACCTGCCCGACTTCGGCGCCCGCTCGGCAGGCCTGGCGATGATCCGCGAAACGATGTCACGACATGTCGGCGTTGAGCGTGACGACGAACGCCTGCGCCAGGCACTGCAGACGCTGAAGGACATTGCGGCGGCAGGCGCTGGTGATCCGGTCATCGAGAACGCAACCATCGCCGCACGCTTTGTCGCCGAGGCCGCTCTACGTCGTCGCGAAAGCCGCGGTGGCCACATCCGTTGCGATCACCCCGATCGCGACCCCGCACTTGCGCGCAGTCGAACCATGACACTGGCCGGCCTGTCGCTGCGCGACAGCTTGGCGTCCGGCGAACATTTTTTGGCATCCACCGCTGCCGGCAGCAAGCTGCACTGAAACCAATAGATCAGGGACGTCCGGGACATCTGACCATTAAGCGCGTTGCCTAAGGCCGATGGCGGGTTGGCAGCGCTTCGCCTATAAATCGGCCGCAATGATCGCTATATGACATCCGTGGGCGGTTGGAATGTATCCGATCGAGCCCAAGACAATCGAACCGACGGGAGCAACCGATGGAACAAGGCAGCGGAACTTTGATGTTCATCGTCTTTCTCGCGACGTTCATGATCCTGTCAGGCATTCTCGGCGGCATCCTGGCCGGCCTCAAGAACCGCGACTACTCGTATTGGATCGCCTGGTCGTTCCTGCTCCCGCCATCCTTGATTGTGCTTGCCTTGCTGCCGACCATCAAGGGGCATCGCCCCCGCCGCATGACATTGGATGAAGAGGATGCGCGCGAAGGCGACTGAGACGATGTGCTGCGCAACCACATGGTGATGGCCAATGGAACGCTGCGCGACACGGCGGTCTACTCGATCATCGCGCCGGAATGGCCCACCGTGAAAGCCCACCTGGAATCGCAGATGGCAAAGCCGCGTTAGGTCTCGAAGTCGGAACGGCGCTAGCCGGCTGCTCCTGGCCAAACGGGCTCGCCGGCCAGGACATCACGAGCCGTCGCAAGCGGCAAGACGGCGTAGATGGGAAACGCAATTTCCGCCGCCGCTGCCTCGCGGGCGATCGCGCTGCGAATGAATTCCGCATCGTAACGGTTCGAGAAATGACCGAGCACGAGTGCCTTGAGGTTGAGCGCCGAGGCGCCGAGAACGACATCGCTGAGTTCACAGTGACCACGATCCGCCGCGTCGGGCGCAATGAAGGTCGCCTCATGGACCAGGACGTCGGTGCCTTGCCAGCGTGCCGCGTCAAAGCTCGGCGCATCGCCAGAAAACCCGAACACGCCACGCTCGACCGGATTGGTGATGTGATCGGCGCCATGCGCGACGCGCAGGCGACCGATGTCCGCACCATCCATGCCGACGAACTCCGGCTTCAACTGGCGGCGGCTCTCGACGACGCGATAGTCGAGACTCTTGACCTCGCCGGCGACCCCGCGTCCGGCTGCCGCGACATGGTCGTTCTCGCCCACCTCGACGACATGGTTGGCCGCAATCGCAATGCGGTCGCCGGCTTCGAGCGCAACCCAGCGCGCCTTGGGCAGGTTGGGATCGAAGCGCTCGATGAAGTCGCGCAAAGCGGGGAATGAGCCGCTCGCATGTGGATAGTAGTAGGTCAGTGGGCGATCGGTGCGCGCTGCGATCTGATTGAACTGGAGCAGCCCGCCGATGTGATCGCGGTCCGCGTGCGTGAGAAAGACATGCTGCACGCGCTGGCATTTCGACGCGAGCGTCGCCGCGACGCCGTCGCCTGCATCAAACAGCAGCTTCAGTTCATCGAGAAAGTACCACGTTGCAAAGCGCGCGGTCGAATAACCGGAGATGTTCATGGTCACGAATGCCAACACACGGCCGGCATGCATGCCGGCACTGCTTCAAGGGGCGATGTCATAAATTCTCGAAGCGGCGGAAATGCGTGCGCGGCGTGAAATTCACGCACGCAGCGCTTGTTCAGCCTTTGTCGCCAATCGCGGCCTGCGCCGCGGCCAGCCGTGCAACGGGAACACGGAACGGCGAACAGGAGACATAGTCGAGGCCGATGTCGTGGCAGAACCGGACCGAGGGCGGATCGCCGCCGTGCTCTCCGCAGATGCCAAGCTTGAGATCGGACCGCGCCTTGCGACCACGCTCGACGCCGATGCGCACCAGTTCACCGACCCCGTCCTGGTCCATCGAGACAAATGGGTCGACCTCGTAGATGCCGCGCTCGGTATAGTTGGTCAGTATCGGAGCCGCGTCATCGCGCGACAGGCCAAGACAGGTCTGTGTCAAGTCGTTGGTCCCGAACGAGAAGAACTCGGCGCCGTGCTCTCCATCCGCGATTTCGTCGCCGCGCAGGCAGGCCCGCGGCAACTCGATCATCGTACCGATCTGGTAGGTGAGCTTGCTCCCCGTCTCCAATTCGACGGCAGCGGCCGTGGCGCGTATGACATCGGCGAGGATGTCATACTCGCGGCGATAGGCGACCAGCGGGATCATCACTTCCGGGTCGACCGGATACCCGGTTTCCTTGGCGACAGTGGCCGCTGCTTCGAAAATCGCACGCGCCTGCATCTCCGTAATTTCGGGATAGCGGATCGCGAGCCGGCAACCTCTAAAGCCAAGCATAGGATTGAATTCGTTGAGTTCGTTGACGCGGTCGCGCAGTCGTTCGATCGGAACCGACAGCGCCTGCGCGACGGTCGCAGCTTCCTCGTCACCATGAGGTAGAAACTCATGCAGTGGCGGATCAAGCAGGCGGATCGTGACCGGCCGGCCATCCATGATGCGGAACAGCTCTTCGAAATCCTGGCGCTGCATCGGCAGGATTTTGGCGAGCGCTGCGCGTCGGCCCTCTTCGCCGGATGCGCAGATCATCTCGCGCATGGCAAGGATGCGGGCGTCGTCAAAGAACATGTGCTCGGTGCGGCACAAGCCGATGCCCTCAGCACCGAAGTCAAGCGCCTGCTGCGCGTCGCGCGGCGTGTCCGCGTTGGCGCGCACGCCGAGCCTGCGGGCGCTGTCGGCCCAGCCCATCAAGGTTGCAAAGTCTCCGGACATCTCGGGCTGGCGCATGGCGATGGCACCGCGAAGAACCTCACCGGTCGTGCCATCGACGGTGACGACATCACCCTTGTTGAAAACCTCGCTGCCGATGGTCATCGTCGCGGCCTTGTAGTCGATGCGCAATCCGCCGGCACCCGAGACACATGGCCGGCCCATGCCGCGCGCGACAACGGCCGCGTGACTCGTCATACCACCCCGCGTCGTCAGAATACCCGCAGCAGCATGCATGCCGTGAATGTCTTCGGGGCTGGTCTCGATGCGCACGAGGATGACGTCGTTGCCCTGTGCCTTGAGACGCTCGGCTTCGTCGGAATCGAAAACGATGCCGCCTACCGCCGCACCGGGCGAGGCCGGCAGCCCCATTGCAATGACGTCCTTCTCGGCGTCTGGGTCGATCATCGGGTGTAGTAGTTGATCGAGCGATGCCGGGTCGATCCGGGTTACCGCGTCATTCTCGGAGATCAGGCCTTCATTGGCGAGGTCGACAGCAATCTTGAGCGCCGCCTTGGTTGTGCGTTTGCCGGATCGCGTCTGCAGCATCCACAGATTGCCGTCCTGGATCGTGAACTCGATGTCCTGCATGTCGCGGTAGTGTTTTTCGAGCGTCTCGAACACCTTCGCGAGTTGCGCGTAGGTCTCCGGCATCAACGTTTCGAGCGACGGTGCGGTTTCGCCAGCCTCGGCGCGGGCCGCCTCGGTCAACGGTTGTGGCGTTCGGATCCCGGCGACAACGTCCTCGCCCTGCGCATTGACCAGGAACTCGCCGTAGATTTCATTGGTGCCGGTCGATGGGTTGCGCGTGAACGCCACTCCGGTCGCCGACGTATCGCCGAGATTGCCGAACACCATCGCCTGGACATTGACGGCAGTGAACCAATCATCAGGAATGTCATGCAGGCGGCGATAGGTCTTTGCCCGCGCGTTCTGCCATGAGCTGAACACCGCCCGGATGGCCCCCCAGAGCTGCTCGACTGTATTCTGAGGAAATGGCCGACCGAGCTCCTGCTCGACAACCATCTTGTAACTGGCGACAATCTCTTGCCAATCCTCAGCGTCAAGGTCCGTATCCTGAAATGCGCCTTTGTTGTTCTTATGGGTGTCGAGAATATCCTCGAACAGGCCATGATCGACACCAAGCACAACATCGCCATACATCTGGATGAAGCGGCGATAGCTGTCATAGGCAAAACGCTTGTCACCGGCGCGCTTTGCCAGTCCTTCGACGGTCACATCGTTCAGTCCAAGGTTGAGGATCGTATCCATCATCCCCGGCATCGACGCGCGTGCCCCGGAGCGAACGGAAACCAGCAGCGGATTATCCGCATCGCCAAACCCGGCACCAACGGCCTCACCGATCCGGCTGAGCGCCGTAAGCGCTTGCGCCTCCAATCCGTCGGGAAGCTGTTCGCCGGCCGCATAGTACTTTGAACAAACGTCCGTTGTAATCGTGAAACCGGGCGGGACAGGCAGGCCAATGCTCGCCATCTCGGCCAGATTGGCACCTTTGCCGCCGAGCAGGTTGCGTTGGCCGGCATCGCCATCGCTGCTCCCCGCGCCGAAGAAATAGACCAGCTTGTCAGCCTCGTTCATCGCATCCTCGTGCAAGACGGGGACACTTGCCCCCATGGTGGTCGCGGCCATCTGCAGTTCCTCGCATGTGTAAGAGGCTGATCCGGTATTTTACAACGGCCTGTCGGTCCGTTTACCATCCCTCGCAACTCCAACCCAATCCCCTTTTGGTCGGAGAATAGATCAGTACACACCCTTTACATGTGTGCCCGTGCAGCTGTCAGCAGCTCAGGTCCCATTTTCGCGCTGAAACGAACTTCATCCTTAAGGTGTGTGACAACGATGATTCGACCACTTTCGAAACCAGCGAAAGGCCGCAGACGTGGAAAAAGTTCTCGCCCAAGTTGACGCCAACCATGACGCGGCGCTCGCCAGGCTCTTCGACCTATTGCGCATCAAGAGTATTTCCACCGATCCCGCATTTCATGCGGATTGCCTGAAAGCGGCTGACGCGTGCCGAGAATTGCTCGAAGCGGCCGGTTTCGATGCCGAGGTGCGCGAGACGACCGGCAAGCCGATGGTCGTCGGCCATGCCCTCGGCACACACGGGGCCGACGTGCCACACGTCCTATTCTACGGCCACTATGACGTGCAGCCACCCGATCCGCTGGATTTGTGGCAGAGCGAACCCTTCGACCCGCAGATTGTCGATGATCCCAAGCATGGGCCCATGATCGTTGCGCGCGGCGCACAGGACAACAAGGGCCAATTGATTACGTTCATCGAAGCCATGCGGGCCTACAGGGAAACCGCTGGCCAGGCCCCTTTGAAAGTCTCCGTGATGCTCGAGGGGGAGGAGGAATCCGGCAGCCCCAGCTTGGCGGGTTTCCTCGAGAAAAGCGGTAAGGAAATCACCTGCGACCTCGTCTTGGTTTGCGACACCGGCCAATGGGACCGCGATACACCGGCCATCACCACAATCCTGCGCGGCATGGCAGCAACCGAGTTCGTCGTACACGGCCCCGATCGCGATCTGCATTCTGGCATGTACGGCGGACCGGCAATCAATCCGATCCGCGCGCTTTCGAGGTCGCTGGCATCGCTGCACGGCGAAGACGGCAGCGTGACGGTCAAGGATTTCTATGCCGGCGCGTTTGAACCCACGCCACAGCAGCACGAGCAATGGCAGGCACTCTCGTTCGACGAAAAAACGTTTCTCGGCGAGGTCGGATTGTCTTTGCCGGCCGGTGAAAAATCCAACAGTGCCCTCGAACAGATCTGGGCACGCCCGACCGTTGAATTCAACGGTATTACAGGTGGTTATCAGGGTGTTGGCTCAAAAACGATCATTCCGGCGACGGCATCGGTAAAGATCACCTGCCGCCTGGTTCCGGGACAGGATCCAGAACAGGTCCTTACCAACCTGCAGGCGCATCTATTGGAACAGTTGCCAGCCGACTGCCGGGGCGAGTTCTTGTATTCGCACACCAGCGGCGCGATTGCCGTTGACACGACCGCACCCTATGTCGGTGCGGCAGCCGAGGCCCTGGAGGCCGAATGGGGCCGGCAGGCCGTGCTGATGGGTTGCGGCGGCTCGATCCCCATCGTCACGTCCTTTCACGACGTCCTCGGGATGAACTCTCTTCTGATCGGCTTTGGGCTCGATGACGACAAGATTCATTCGCCCAACGAGAAATACAATCTGAAGAGCTTCAAACGAGGCGCCCGGTCCTGGGTGCGCGTTCTCGACCGTCTTGCAGAAAGCATTGTTCCAGAACATTAAGACCACGATCTGCAGCATTGCCACATTGCCGGGGTAATCAGATACAAGAGCGGCCGGCGGTCCGGATGGGAAGGCGCAAGTCGATCATCGTCTGGGGCGATGGGGCCGAGGGAGAATGAAACCATGAACCGTATTGTCGTTGCCGCCGTGTTTGCGGCTGCAAGCCTCGGTGCGCTATTCGCCAGTGTGGTGCCGTCCGATGCGCAACGCAGCGCCGGTGGTGACAGAGGTCGGCAGCATATCGCCGGCAAATTCGCCTATTACCAGCTGGTCCTGAGCTGGAGTCCGACGCACTGTGCCGACAACAGCCGTGGCGCCAATGACACTCAATGTGGTCCGCGACGCGCCAGACCCTACGGCTTCGTGATGCACGGACTTTGGCCGCAGTACGAGCGCGGCTGGCCTCAGTTCTGCCGCACGCGCGGCAAGCCCTACGTCCCAACCGGCATCATCAAAAGCATGATGGATATCATGCCGAGCCGTGGACTGATTATTCATCAGTACAAAAAGCACGGCACCTGTTCGGGTCTTGATCCGGCGACCTATTTCAAGGCATCACGAATTGCCTTTCGGAACGTGAGAATCCCGAAAATGTTCAACGCGCCGAAACAGCCTTTACTGATCACGCCAGGCGAACTCGTCAAACAGTTCCGCAGCGTTAATCCAACATTGTTGAATGAATCTATCCAAATTGTATGCAAACGGGGTAATGCAAACCGACTTAAAGAGATCAAATTCTGCATAACCCGCAAAGGTGCATTCCGCGCCTGCACCAGGGGACGGGCTCCACGTCACCGTTGCATCAATAAAAAAATGTACGTACCGCCGGTGCGCGGGTAACGTCCATCTGCCTTGGCGATGATCGCGACTGCGCTCGCCACGGCAGGTCGCTGACTGGTATCGTGACAGAGAACACCATGAAGATCTTTCCGCCATTGTCTGAAATGCTTTGGCCACCGGGCTACGGCACTGGCCGGATTGTTGCTCGGTATAGGTATCTCTTGTTTGGTCTTGCTGGATTTGTCGCCGTCATTATCGCGTGGCCATCCATTCAAGCGCCGCCTGGTGCGACTTCAGACGGCCGAGAGCGCGTCGCCACCGCACCCATCGTGGTCGATGGCGCAAAGTGTAGCGCACTGCTGTTGGAACGCGATACCACAACAACGGTGGAACAACCGTGTGGCCGATCCTTTCGGATGGCAGCCGGCGACAGCATCACCAACAGCAAGGCCCTTAAGCGCACCTCCCGGCCATCACGCCACGGCACACTGACGGCCGCGGATCGCGCCATCGTTTCCCCGCGACAAGTATTGCGCTCAACACTCTGGGATCAAAATAACAGTCCGATCAACAGGCCATCGTTGGCACTGTCACCGAAGGCCAATTGATACGAAGTAGCGTTCTTTCAGTGTCCCTCGACAAAAAAAGCGCCACGCTTTCGGGTCGCACAACTGACGGCGCAAGTAGCTTCAGTCAAACATTTTTCTCAACAGCAACGTCGGCATCCCATTCGAATACTGATCGATAAACTGTACCGTTTTGTGCCGAAATTTAACTCTGGATTTAAGTACGACCGCTACGTGTACCGGCGCACGAGTTCACTGCGTTCCAAGTCCTACGCCCTCAATTGCGTCGAAGAGGTTGTGCGCATGTCACAAGAGTCAACAGTAGAAGCCCCGCGCGGGCTGTTTGCAAGAGTTCGGAAAGCCTTGTTTGGCTTACCGAAAAGGTCGTCACGGTTCGCCCACCCCTGGACCGCCTATAGTCCAGCAAACCTTCAAGCGAAGAAGACAAAAGAAGCAGCCGGTCACACCCTAGCAACGTTCATTTCCAAGCCAGTGCAACCCACTACTACCGACCTGGTCTGTCAACCAGTGCCGACGGAAGTGATCAAGCTCGTCGAGGTATCTTCCCCGAGTGAAAGAGGGGATGCCGGCCGTGCCTATCGTCTGCCGGCACCGGTCACGCTCAAGCTCATCGAAAGTCAACCGACGCAAAGGCCAGCCGCTATGCCACCGGCATTGGCCGCTATGACCGGTCAGGATTTTCATCTGGCGGCACGCCTGCACGGTGTCAGCATGCTCAATCGGGTATCCAAGCCGACGGAGATCACGCCGGCAGCCAAATCATCGAGACTAAACCGTCCAGTTGCGAAGGTCGCCGCGAAGAAGCGCCAACGTCAGATCGAACCGCCGGCTGTGCGGCGAAACAATCGAAGCTCAGCGGAAGTCATTCAACTGCGTCTTGCGCTTGCCCGAGCGATGTTCGAACAACCGCGAGCGCGCAAAGCGGCATGAACGAAGCGACTATTGAAAGCATCTCGAAAGGCAGCAGATCGGTCTTGTCTGTTGCCGTTCGAGTTGCAACTACGCGCTGGGCTCAAGCCGCATGGCGCTTGTCGGTCATGACAGGCTGCCAAGCGATCGGCGCCGTCGCAAGGTACCCGATTCCCGCCTCGAGATCATCGCGCATATCCAGCCGGGTTGGATCAAGGCTCCAGCGACGGGCCAACTCCAGCACATGCTCCTCGCGCAGAACCTGCGCGTAGGCGACGTCGCTTTCGTCACCGACAAGTCGGATATCGAACATTGCGCTATTGACGGCATACTCATCCACGGTCACCGGCCCGCGGTTCCACACCACGCCCTCTGATCCGCATGCAAACCCCCGGATGGTTTGACCTTCGCGAAGCACAACCCAGGCAAAGTATTCGAGCTCTGGCAAACTCGCAAAGTATTGGACAGTGCCAAACTCGTGACTGAGCTTCGTAAGAAGTGGCGAACAATGATCTTCAAATGAATCGCCCATCGGATGCGGCAACGACAGACCGACGACAAAGCTCCAACCGTCGATCGGCGGCGTAACAAATACGCGCTTGAGGCCGATGCGATCGCTATAGATGGTGCCGACACCCAAAGACCAATTGACGGAATGCGCATCCTTCAATTGCAGGGTTTCAATCAATTTGGCGGTGTCCCGCGTACGAACAGCAATCCATGCCATTTTGCAGCCAAAGGCACACGGTAGGTCCGCATCAATTCTGGATTCTCTAAATAGTTGCTGGCTAATTCGCGGTGCAAACCACACGCCAGCAAAGGCCAACACAGAAATTCCTAATCCCAAATAAAGCATCGCGGCCCCCACCGGTCACACTCGAAATCTCCGGGCATTAGGAGACGCCAAGATTCCGAAAAGCGAAAGCACCCACATCGGAGATTTTTGTGGAGAAGGCGCGCGCCGGTCATGCTTCTGGCGCAAAGCGGCATCGCGGCAACAGATATCTATGACTGCGAGATGATTGGTCGTGGAGGCGGGGAAACGTCGACTGGTGAAAAAGCCTGCAGCGGGGTTCGAGGGGCCTCACTCACCAGTCGACAGCCATTCCGATCATCGAGCTAAAGAGAGGGCAACTCAGCATCAACAACCGCTTGGTTCCGAGAGTACGCATACGCTTTCGATCTCTCGGCGTTAAACTGCCTATAGATCATGTATGAACATCACATGACAACGCAATAGATTTGGTGCAGATTTGATTGAGAACCCGCTACAAGCTGTGGATAACTGATCGGTTTCAGGACAATCAAGTTTGCACAAACAAAAAAGACGCATCAGACGCTCACGGTTGTCGGCCAGATAATCGCGAACAATCTGGGCCACACCGGCATTTCTGCATCGTACATTGAGTCTATAAACACGATCGCTGTTCCAGTCATTTGTATCCATGGCGCGATCGGCAAATTGTGAGTTTGGCGAAAGGTAAAAGACATGAGCGGTTCCGGTTCAGTTCCTACCATAGGCTCAGGCAACACGTCGCGGCGATCACCAGGCCGTGCGGACGAGATCGATTACAAAATCCACGGACAGGAAATGCAATTTGTCGAGATTGAACTCGACCCGGGCGAAAGCACCATCGCCGAAGCCGGTAGCATGATGTTCAAAGATCCAACCATTCGCATGGATACCGTTTTCGGGGATGGTGCAGGACAATCGACCGGGTTCTTCGGCAAATTGGCGACCGCTGGCAAACGCCTCCTTACCGGTGAGAGCCTTTTTATGACGGTATTCACGCACGAAGGAACAGGCAAAGCCCGCGTCGCGTTTGCTTCGCCATATCCCGGGACAATTCTCGCCTTCAACCTCGCGCAAACGGGCGGCTCACTGGTTGCCCAAAAGGATGCATTCTTGTGCGCTGCAAAAGGTGTCTCGATCGGCATTCATTTTCAGCGCCGTGTCATGACTGGACTATTTGGTGGCGAAGGTTTCATCATGCAGCGCATTGATGGCGATGGCTTCGCGTTCGTACACGTCGGTGGCTGTGTTATTGAGCGGGAACTGCGTGCCGGCGAAGAACTGCACATCGATACCGGTTGCGTTGCTGCAATGACACCGGATGTTGATTTTGACTTAGTACGTGCCGGCTCGGTCAAATCGATGATCTTTGGGGGAGAGGGTGTGTTCTTTGCAAAGTTACGCGGTCCAGGCAAGGTTTGGATACAGAGCTTGCCATTCTCGCGCCTTGCCGGACGCGTGCTAGCCAACGTCGGCCCCTCCGGCAGAGGTGAAGGTTCGGTCCTCGGCGGTTTGGGCGATATGCTCGACGGTGACAATTAGTCGGCACGCCCACAACAACCCTTTAGTCAGTTGGCATGAACAAAGACAATCAATCCAAGTGCGTTCTCATTACCGGTGCCGCAAAGCGGATTGGGCGGGCCCTGGCCCTTGACTTTGCACACAGCGGCTGGGACGTGGCAATCCACTTCCGAAGCTCTTCAGCAGACGCCGACGCGCTGACGGAAGAGATCAGAGAACTTGGCCAGCGCGCCGTCGCAGTGCAGTGCGATCTGGCCGACACGCAAGCAGTCAGCCAACTTCTGCCGCAGTGCACACAGCGACTTCGTCCGATATCGTGCCTGGTCAACAACGCCTCTGAGTTTCGTTTCGACAGCATCACCGATCTGTCACCGGAAGGCTGGGACCTGCATCTCAATATCAACCTCAAAGCACCCGTGTTTCTCGCTCAGGCGTTGGCTCGCAATCTGCCGACTGACATCGAAGGCAACGTCATCAACGTAATCGACCAGCGGGTTTGGAATCTGACACCAGAGTTCTTCTCGTATACTGTATCGAAAGCAGGTCTGTGGAGTGCCACGCGAATGCTGGCGCAAGCCCTGGCGCCAAGAATCCGTGTCAACGCGATCGGGCCAGGCCCGGTCTTGAAGAGCATTCATCAGACTGACGAAGATTTTGCCCGTGAAGAACAGTCAACACTGCTGGAGCGAGGTACCACGCCGGAAGAGATTGCTCACGCCATACACTTCATTCTCAGTGCGCCGGCGATGACAGGGCAGATGCTGGCGCTTGACGGTGGTCAGCACCTGTCCTGGTCGAACGCGGCAATGCCAGCGTCCAAGCACGCAAAAACCGATGGTACATCGAACTGAGGAATCATGGACCAGGCAAATTCCAAGGCAGCATTCGACGCAGGCAAGCTAACCGGCGATGCCCGAGTCAAGCGCGCCCGAGCCGTCTTTATCGAACGCCTTGAACTCATGGGATCAATTGGCGTTTACGAACACGAACATCGCGATCGCCAGCCGGTAGTGATTTCACTATACCTGGATGTTACCGACACGTACGACGGCGCATCGGACAAGCTGATTGATGTGTATGATTACGATATCGCAATTCAGGCCATTCGCGACACAGTCGAAGCGGGACACTACAATCTAATCGAAACGCTCGCCGAAACGATAGCGAACCTCGTCCTCTCCGACAATCGCGTCGCGCATGTTCGCGTGCGCATCGAGAAACCGGCCGTCCTGACCGCCTGTCAGGCGATTGGCATTGAAATCGAGCGGCACCGGTGAACCTCGGTTGAACCTGTCCAGGCAGCGTCATAATAATCGCTGTCGCATGTCTATGTGCCTTATTTCAACCGCATGCCTCTCAAAATACTGCCGTGTTGCAAGTCAATATTACAACGCCGACGGCACATTGTTTCATGCGACGTTAACCATAGCGTGGGTAGGCTACCGAGATGCGCAATCAACTCACTGCCTTACTGCCAACGTGCAGAGCAGAATCAAGAGGTGCAACTATGGGTTATCGTGCCGGAGCCGGCATCCTGGCCATTACAGCGGGTCTCACCTTCCCTGCTCTGGCCAAGACTTTGCCCGGCGTCCAGCTGACGCCGTCAAATCAGCCCAGAGCATGCACGACACCCGGTCGATTGCAGGCGTTTTTGCGCCAACGCAATCCCCGAATCCTGGCCAAGTATAACAAACTCGCTGTCCACTACATGCGGCATGGCCGGGACCTCGGCATCCGTTGGGACTACGCCTTCTTCCAGATGGTCGTCGAGACTAACAGCTTGAAATTCACTGGTGATGTTCGCGCCCGCCAGAACAATTTCGCTGGTCTAGGTGCCACCGGCGGCGGCGTTAGAGGCGAGTCCTTCCGGTCGGTGTCTGATGGAGTTCGCGCTCATCAGCAGCACTTGATGATCTACGCCGGCATTCGCGTTGCCGATCCCGTGGCCGAGCGTACGCGCAAGGTTCAGGCCTGGCGCATTCTCGACAAATGGCGTAAGCGATATCGCCGCGCCATCACGTTCAGCGACGTTGGCTCGAAGTGGGCTCCATATGACCGCGGCTACGCATCTGACATCCAGTCGATTGCCAGTGCATTCTACAACGGGCACTGCAATCGCCCGGATCCCCAACCGGAGCTCCTTGCAGAGGCAACCGGCGAGTCTAAACAGAGCGGCATGCGCACCGCCTACCGGAAATCCCAGTACCGACCCAATAGCCGGGCCGGTCTGGGTGCACGCAATGTTGCACCGTCGACGAAGTATCGAACACTGAATGCCGGCTCAAGCCGCGACCGCGCCGCAGAGGGACCATCAAACGGGAACACCCGAACGGCCGCCAAGTTTGCAACACCTTCCCTGAAACCGCCATCTGCAACCCAGAAATGTCGTGTATGGACCGCCAGTTATGGTGGACAAAAGGCGACGATAATTCGATCTAGGGCCAACCGTACGATCAATTATACGGTTCTCGACGTGAACAAAGGACGTGAGGAAGCAGAGACCCGGGCCTATATTGCCGCATATGCCAAGGGTGGCCGCCGCATCGGTGATTACCCGAGCAAATCGGCGGCGATGGAAAAAGCCTTCAAGCTCTGCCCCAAAGGTTAGTTCAGGTTGAGTTGGGTTCTGCGCAACAGGCAATACGTCCAGTGATACGCAAACCGTATGTCGCTTTTGCCAGAAGTCTGATCGTTGGTTTCGCGATGACCGCGGCCGGCAATTCGGCAGCTGTATCTGCACCCGCCATACGTTTGAGTGCAAACAATCAGGTTCCGGCCTGCGTAACACCTGGGCGTTTGAATGCTTTTCTCAACGACCAGATCACAAGGCGTGGATTTGCGCTGCATCCACGGCATCGCAACATCGCCAAATGGTATCGCAAGCATGGTCAAACGCAGCGTGTCCGCTGGGACTACGCGTTCTTCCAGATGGCACTCGAAACCAACTTCCTGAGTTTCCGGCGCAGCAATGGTCAACGCGGTGATGTTCTTCCGCGACAGAATAATTTCGCAGGTCTTGGCACGACCGGCGGCGGCGTGCGCGGTGACAGTTATCCTGACGTATCAACTGGCGTGCTCGCGCAAATCCAACATCTCGTCGTCTATTCGGGCCAGCGCCTCAGGCGCCCGACGGGGCACCGGACACGTCTCAAGCAAAACGTTATCTTGAACTCAGTGAGAGAAATCGTGCGGCGACGGCCAGTGACGTTTGCTGATCTGGCTGGTCGCTGGGCGGCCGATCGACGTTATGGTCGCTCGATCCAGCGCCTCGCCAACCGCTTCTATGGACGTTTTTGCGGCGGCGAAGTCACCAAGATACCGGTGCCACAGGCATCAGGGTCGGTCACGCGTCGGTCGCCCGTGCGCCTTATTCCAGTGACAGTCGTGCGCGGCCGAGGCGCTCGCGGACCGGCCGTGCGCCAGGTGCTGAAGGTCACTCGCACCGGCAAGGTAACCGAGACGGCCTTCGCCGCCGCTCAGAAACCCGCTCAGCAATCGGTGCAGAAGCGAACAATCGTCAAAACTGCGCCACAGGATGGCCGGGCACCATCATCATTCGGGCGCGCGAACCGACCGTCAGCCCGAGTTGCCGTCGCCAGCATGCACAGTTTTACGCCAAGGCCACATAGGCTACCTGCTGCAACGACTGCAACCGATGCAAACGCTACGCAATCGGCGCCACCCGGCTGCCGTATCCAAGTCGCCGGCTATGGCGGAAAACGTGCGGTACTTATAAAAAGCATGTCAGGCAGCACGACCCGGTTTACGGCACTAAACGTCTATCCCGGTTTCGAAGCAATGATGGCACAAAGTTTCATCAAGTCACACGCACCAGCCGGTAAGACGGTAGGAGCCTTTGATTCTCGAGAAGCCGCGCTGGCTGTGGCACACGACCTATGCCGACTACCTGGTACCCACCTCGGCAAGTAAAAGAGAGCCGCCTCACGGTTGTAAGACGACCCTCTCAAACGACCCAACCACGTGATCAGCGTGGAAGATCCCCCGTCGATTCCGGACTACTGCTTAATCGGCTTCGTCGAAGGTGCCTTGACACACTTGCCGCTAGCATCGAGCACGTAGCCCGGCTTGTGCGGGGTGCATTTCTTAGCATCCATTGCGAACGCGCCGCCGGTTGCCCCGAGCAAAATGGAAGTGAATGTCAGTCCGATAATTGTCTTCTTCATCGTGATGTTCCTTCTCTCTCTACCTCTTTTTGAGGCCCGGAGAGATGGCCATCCAAATGCGGCATCACAGTGACGTGATGCCAAATTTACTTTTCAATATCAATGGGTTAATTGATAAGTAGAATGCTCAACATGCTCATTTTTGCTGGGCACTCCAGAGTTTGAGGGCCGCTGAGCTGGCGGCCCCACCTATAACGCACGGCAGGCCGAGGTAGACCTGTCCTGTGGCAGCCGCGGCGACACAGCCGACCGATAGAGCCATCTGGCCGGCCTGTCCCCACCAAGCCCATTTGCGGCGGCTTGCCGGCCCTTTAGTTTTAAGTTCGCTGATTGCAGCAACGGCTTGCTTGCGAATTTTTCCTGTCTCGAAAGTCTCAGCAGCAGCAACCACTTCTCGGAGCACCTTGGCTGTCTGTTTCGACTGATGGGCAATTTCAGAGCGACAGAAGTCGAGCAGATGTTTGTTGTTGGCTGCATGCGAAGCGAGCGTCCATTTTGCCATCGACCCGACGGTGAGACGCTCAAGTTTGTCTTTTTCTTCGGACCATTTGAGCGCCTGCATGATGCGCAGCACAGGTTCGTACGAACCGGTCGCAAAGTAGTAGCCCCACCACGTGTCGAGCACCTCGGGGCCTTTGTCGAGCGGTAGCTTGGACAGCGTCGGTTTCTTGCCGTAGAGGAACTTGCGAATAAGGATCTGGCGCGCGGGCATGCGCTCGACGAACCGACCGAGCCGCTGCTTCCAGTCCGGCAGCCCTGAGTAGACGATCGCCTTGATGACCAGCACCTGCGCCGCCGGTGGCAGCGGGAACATCGCGGTAACAAGCTTGTCCGCATCGATTTGGTTGTCAGCCAGCACGCCGGCAACGAAGCCGATATAGATCCCGGCACGATCCTGTTCTTGAATGAGACCTTTCGCGGCAATGGCCTTGACGAGTGCTGGGACACGGCCGGGTTGCGGGTTGTCACGGTACGTTCCAATCCAGCCCTGAATCCGATTGGCGTCGCCAAAAACATCATTGCGCTGCTGCGCAGCGGCCGCATTCGAGACGAATAACACGCCGCACAAAGCAGCGATCAGCAATCGAAAGCAACGCATGGCCCCGATACTCCTCTCGCTCTGCAAAGAACCAGAGCAAAAAAACAGCGCCCAAATGGCTTTTTAATGATGTTGGGTGGCCGGACCACCAGAACTCAGGGGCGTTTGTGGTTGACTTGTCGCTTCTTTGTAGATCACCTCCATGTGCGGATAGGGAATTGCAATATCGGCCTGGTCGAAATGTTCTTTGATCGCCTTGGTAAGATCGAACTTCATAGCGTGGAGATCCCCGGACAGGCACCACACCCGAAGCGTCAAATTCACCGAGCTGTCGGCCAGTTCCGTGATTCGCACAAACGGTTCCGGTTCCATGATTGCGCGGGTGTCGGTCTCAATAAGCCGACGCACGATGCCAATCGCCCGATCCGCATCCGCGCCATAGTCGATACCGATCGTCATATCCAGTCGGCGTTGCTCATAGGCTGAGTAGTTCTTGATCGGCGACTGCCACACCTCTTTGTTGGGCACCAGGATTTGGATATTGTCCGTAGTGGCGATTTCGGTGTTGAACAAATTGATGATCCGGACCGTCCCCGTGATATCTCCAATTTCGACGAAATGGCTGGTCGAAAAGGGCCGGATAACGAGAATCATGATGCCAGCCGCCACATTTGCCAGGGTGTCGCGCAAGGCAAGGCCGATTGCCAACGTCATGGCGCCGAGCATCGCCGCAATACTCGTCGTGTTGATGCCAAATACGTTGAGAACCAGGACGAGAACGATAATCAGGCCGAGCCACCGCGTCGCAAGTGCCGCAAAGTTCGCTACCGATGGATCGATAGCGGACTGCATTCTGAAAACCCGACGAACGCTGTCCGCAGCGATTTTCGCGATGGTTGTGCCGATGAACCAAATTATCAGTGCGATCAGCACTTTGGCACCGTACGTGCCAACGGCCGCCCAAATAAAGCTGAACTGCTCGATTGTAGGATCCATTGCGGCCTCCGATGGATGACGAATCTTTTGCGGCAATTCTATAGGCATCGAGCGCCGGAAACCGCGAGATACCCCGGTTTCCACCGGAATCCCAAGAACCGACAGACCGGATCGGGCTTGTACCTTGACCAATCCGGCTGAACAGCCAATCTTCGCGCCATGTCAGACGAAAAAAGCATCGACCGTTCGGCAACCCAAGTCGTTTCGCCGTCGGCGGAAACGCCCGGTGGCGGCATGCGTGATCCGTCCGCGGTTCTCGTCGGCCCGGAAGTGATCGCCTCACACCTGAAGACGCTGCCGGCTGCGCCCGGCGTTTATCGCATGCTCGACCGCGACGGCGAGGTCATCTACGTCGGCAAGGCGCGCTCGCTAAAGGCGCGCGTATCGAATTACGCCAGACTGGGCGGTCATTCAAACCGCATTGCCCGGATGATTTCGCGTACCGCATCAATGGAGTTCGTGCGGGTCAATACCGAAGCCGAGGCGCTCCTGCTTGAAGCCAATCTCATCAAGCGCTTCCGGCCCCGCTTCAACGTGCTGATGCGTGATGACAAGTCGTTTCCCTACATTTTGATTGCCGACACCAACGATGCGCCGCAAATCGTCAAACACCGCGGTGCCCGCAACCGCAAGGGTGAGTTTTTTGGACCGTTTGCCTCCGCTGGCGCCGTCGACCGCACGATCAACATGCTTCAGCGCGCTTTTCTGCTGCGGACATGCTCTGACAGCGTCTTTGAAAGCCGGACACGACCCTGTTTGCTCTACCAAATCAAGCGCTGCGCAGGACCGTGTACTGGTGAAATCAGCCCTGGTGAGTACAGGAATCTCGTAGCAGAGGCGACACGGTTTTTACGTGGAGAGAGCCAGAATGTGCGTCGCATGTATCAGGACCTGATGGAGCAGGCAGCGGCCCGTATGGAATACGAAGAAGCTGCCAAGTATCGCAATCGGCTTTGGGCACTGGCACACGTCACTTCCGAGCAGGCAATCAACGCGCAGGCCGTCGAGGAGGCAGATGTATTTGCCACGCATCAGGAAGGTGGTCAGACCTGCATCCAGGTGTTCTTTTTCCGCTCAGGCCAGAATTGGGGCAATCGTGCCTACTTTCCAAAGGCGGACCGCACGCTGGAAGCCGCCGACGTGCTCGAGAGCTTCATTGCGCAATTCTACGACGACAAGCCGGTGCCAAAGCTGATCCTATTGTCGCACAACGTTCCGACGCGGGAATTGCTAGCCGAAGCGCTATCGATCAAAGCTGCAAGAAAAGTATCGATCCAGACACCGAAGCGCGGCGACAAGGTCGCTTTGGTCGAGCATGCCCACCAGAATGCCCGAGAGGCCCTTGGGCGGCGACTCGCTGAAAGTTCGTCGCAACGCATACTGCTGCAAGGTCTCGCCGAACGATTCGGCCTCATTTCAACGCCGCGGCGGGTAGAAGTCTATGACAACAGCCACATCTCTGGCACTAACGCCGTAGGGGCCATGATCGTCGCCGGCCCGGAGGGGCTGATTAAGAACCAGTACCGCAAGTTTAACATCAAATCGGACGCAATCGCACCCGGTGACGACTATGCGATGATGCGCGAAGTGTTGACGCGCCGCTTTAGGCGCCTACTTACCGAGCATCCACCCCCGGAGGAGACGGCCACCGCTGAGATCATACTGGACGCGGCAAGCGAAGAATTGCAATCCGGAGATCAGAGATCGGACAAAATCCCAGAGATTGCTTCCGATCGTGTCAAAGCATCTCGTATTGAGGAGCCAAGCATTCCGCCGCTCAATCGTCGAGGTTCCGACGGCATGCCATTTACGACAGTGCCCGCCGACGAAGTCCAGCCATCCGCTGCAGAAATAGAAGAAGACACCGACCTGTTCGCCGAAACGCCGTCCTGGCCCGACTTGGTGTTGGTCGATGGCGGTGCGGGCCAATTATCAGTGGCGCGCGAAGTATTCGAAGAACTTGGCGTGACCGACGTCGCCTTGGTCGGCATTGCGAAAGGGCCGGATCGCGATGCCGGTCGCGAGCATTTCCATCGCATCGGGCATCAACGTCCAATCATGCTTGAACCGCGCGATCCAGTCCTCTATTTCGTCCAGCGCCTGCGCGACGAGGCGCACCGCTTTGCTATCGGGACGCATCGCGCCAAGCGCTCGAAGGCAATCGCGGCCAACCCGTTGGATGAGATTCCCGGTGTCGGACCGACTCGCAAGCGCGCATTGCTCGCGCATTTTGGCTCGGCAAAAGCCGCATCCCGTGCCGGAGTTGAAGACTTGAAGGACGTGCCCGGCATCTCGGCAGAGATGGCACAGAAGATCTATGATTTCTTCCATGAGAAGCGCAGCTGATCACTTAGCTCGGCGCTTGCCGAACCGTCGTGTCCAGCACGTCCAAAAGTCGATCACAGTCAGATTCATCATTGTAGACGTGCGGGCTGATGCGCAGGCGACCAAGGCGTGATGCTGCGTAGACTTTGTGCGTTGCAAGCGTCGCAATCAAATTGTCGGGCATGCCGGAAAGAAAGCCCAGTGACAACACATGCGGTGCGCGATACTTCTCGGCAAGCATGGTCACGGCTGTGCCACGTTCTACAAGCCCATTCGCAATACGCCTCGTCAGCATGCCGAGCCGGTCCTGGACAGCGTTGGCGCCCCACGATTGCACGAGTTCGATACTGTGCGCAGCGACAGCGAGCGACACAAAAAAGTCACGCTCCCCCATATCGAAACGCCGGGCATTGTCGACATACTCAAGATCGGAGAAATACCGTTCGGCCTCTCCGGAGATGCCTTTGCGGCCGTATCCGGTCTGCTCCAGCGGCACGCCGCCTTGATGGCGTCGGGCGACATATATGAACGCTCGGCCGTAGGGCCCAAGCAGCCATTTGTAGGTAGGAAAGATGACGAAGTCCGGGTCGAGCTGCGTGACATCGATGGCCATCACACCAGCCGCATGCGTCGCATCGATCAGCAGGCCGGCACCGTGTGCCTTGAGGGCTGCCTGAACCCGGTCAAGGTCGACCAATCCGCCATCAGACCAATGCACAGACGAGATCGAAGCCAATGCTACCGGGGCGCAATCGGTGCGCACAATCTCTTCGACGAGCGCCGTGGTCCAATCGTGGGTCGCAACGGTTGAAACTATCGCAACCTCAAAGCTGCCATCACCCGCGCGCACCATCCATTCCAGGACAGGCGACGAATGATCGTTATCGAGCACCAAAACGCGACTGCCCTTCGGGACATCAAACACTTTCGCCGCAGTGCACACGCCATAACCGACGGATGAGATGAGCGCAACATCATCCGGAGATGCGTTTATCAAGCCAGCCGCCGCTTTGCGCGAGCGCTCGAACTGAGTTTCGTCGAATCCATGAGGCACCTCCCATGGACGGGACTTGCGCGACGCTCCAGCCTTCCCGACTTCGACGGCACCGATCGGAATCGGACTCCACGCCGCCGCATTGAAATAGGCAACGTCGCGCGGGATATCGAACAGGCCGCGTTGCGACTCGAGCATCGATTACTCCTCTTCAGCTATACGAACCATGTCGGTCCGGAGCGGACCGAAAACGAACAGTGCTTCTGATCCAAGCTGAGACCAGAACGACTGGCAACCCCCGCTGGGGCCAAAGGACTCCACCTAGTCACCAACGTCCTCTTCCGAAATGTAGATCAGCACACGGGATTGTTCCGTCAGCAACAGCTGGTTTTTGTGCTCAAGCGTTTCCATGACCGTGATAAGTCCGGCCAAACCCGCAACGCCGGATGGAGATGTATTAACGCCATGTAGTGCCAGTCGCGACACCGCCTCCGCCGCATCACTTTCACTAATCGTCAAAAACGCATCAGCTTCGCGCGCGAGCAGATCTAAAGCGAGCAATGATGGTTCCTTACAGTCCAGTCGTCCCATCACAGACACCGGCCCCGGCGCACTGGCAATGTTGCCCGCTTCGAGGCTCGATTTGAGCGCCGATGCAAACTCAGGTTCGACAACGCAAATCGTTGGATCATCACCCCACAGTCGGCGCGCCATTACAGCACACGCCGCCGCCAAGCCGCCTACGCCGGCTTGCAGGAAAATGTGCGTCGGCGGCACTTTGATTTGATCGCTGGCTTCTGACGCCATGACGAGGTAACCCTCCATGACGTCACGCGCAGGGTCGATATATCCGGCCCACGAGCTGTCTGACAGCAAACGCCAACCTTCGCGCTCCGCCGCGGCCATGGCGGCCGCCATGCTCTCTTCGTAATTGTCGCCGTCTACGACGACATCGGCCCCTTTATCCCGCAATCGATCTGCAAACGCGGTCGGCACTGTTTCGGCGACATAGACGACGGCGCGCGCGCCAAACAGTCGGGCTCCGGCCGCCATCGACAACCCATGATTGCCGGCACTGGCGCAAACAAAAGTCTCGCCCGCCAACGCCTGCGAGAGATTTCCATCCGCACCGTCGGCCGCCGCCTTCTTTGCAATCGCATGTGCCGCGCCAAGCGCCTTGAAACTGCCGAGACCCATGCGTGAGCGCTCGTCCTTGGCGTGCAGTGCCGCAATACCAAGTTCCTTCGCAAGCGGAGTCAGCGACAGAAGCGGCGTCGACTCTGCCGACGGACATCTGGCAAACAACGCTTTGGCAGCAGTTGGATCGCTAACCATACCTGCCCCGCAGAGGTCTGCCGCCAAGCCAGCAAGCCCGACGCCGCGACGGTCGTTTTTGAGCAGTTGCGTCATCAACACCTCAGATTGCAACGGCAGGTCAGCCATCTGCGTCGCTATGTCGACCGCCATCGCAAGCTAGTCGGGCACCAAGGCGCCATCGACATGCAACGACTGCCCGCTGACATTGCGAGCCGCATTCGATGCTAAAAACACACACATATCTGCGATGTCTTTCGGCGTATTGCCGCGGCGCAATGGGATTTTTTCGAGCGCCCTGTCACGCACCTCAGCTTCGGGAATGCCGAGCTTGGCCGAGTCGCTGGCCATGATCTCATCGTAAATCGCCGTTTCCGTGACGCCCGGACAGACCGCGTTGACGTTGATATTGTGCGGGCCCAGTTGCACCGAGGCGAGGCGTGTCATCGAAATTACCGCCCCCTTGGTACCGGCATAAATGACGTTCGACGAGCCGGCAAACCCTTTGCCGGCGATCGAGGCGATGTTGATGATGCGCCCGCCGCCTTGCTTTATCATTTCGGTTGCAGCGCGTTGCATGCAGAAAAACACGCCCTTTGCATTGACACGGTTGATCTTGTCGAAATCCTCCTCGGTCAACTCCATGATGTGCGCCCGTCGTGTTACGCCGGCGTTGTTGACAATGATGTCGAGCTTGCCAAATGCCTCCACGGTTTGCGAAATCATCGAATCAATCGCAGCGACATCCCCGGCATCTGCCTCAATGGCAAGGCATTTACGGCCAAATGCTTCGATCTCTGCCTTGAGCGTCGACACATTGGCTTTGTCGAGGTCGGAGGCGGCCACATCGGCACCCGCTTCTGCCATCCCGAGCGCAATCGCCCGACCTATTCCGTTTGCCGCGCCGGTGACCAGCGCGCTTCGTCCCTGCAGCTGCATCCTGCTTCCACTCCTTCGCTTTCCCGGGTCCTGATCACGATCTCGATCACTGCGCTGGCGCGCCGAATTTACGCGCCCAGTCAGGCTTGCGAAGCATGCTAGACCTTGCGCCAGCCAACGCAACCAGTGGGGAACTATCAGCGTGATCGATGCACTGCGCAGCAGCATTGCTGCCAAGACCGAAGGGCGCTTCTTTTACGGCTGGATCATGGTCGCCGTCGCCGGACTTGGGATTTTCGTATCTGGCCCTGGCCAATCGCACACGTTTTCAGTGTTCATCGATCCGATCAGTCGTGATCTAAACATCTCGAAGGCAACGATCGCCACTGCCTATGGCCTTGCCACCCTCCTTGCCGCTTTTCTGCTGCCGCAAACGGGGCGTCTTGTCGACCGCTTCGGCGCGCGCAAATCGCTCATCGCAATTGCGATCCTGCTTGGCTTCTGCTGCATATTCTTTGGCGCTGCAGCTAATTTTCTTTGGCTGGCGGTCGGCTTTGCCCTGCTGCGCTTTTTCGGCCAGGGCTCTATGATGTTATGCAGCGCGAATTTCGTGTCGCAATGGTTCGCCAAACAACGCGGCTTTGCAATGGGACTGATGGCGCTCGGCTTCGGCATCTCGATGGCGATCCATCCACCACTGGGTCAATACCTCATCGAGACGATGGGCTGGCGCAATGCCTGGATCGCACTCGGAATCATCACCTGGTTCTTGATGTTGCCGCCGCTAATGCTGCTTGCGATCGACAATCCGGAAGAAGCCGGGCTGCGACCGGATGGAGAAAAAAAAGTTAGCTCGTCGAATGCTCACGCGACGGCAGAGGAAACCACGTCTGGACTGTCACTGCCAGAAGCGCTCAGAACCCTGACGTTCTATCTCGTATCGGTCAACTGGTTCGCTCTTGCGATGCTGATAACAACATTGCACTTCTGGCAGGTGCAAGTGCTGACAACACAAGGCATCTCGGCAGAATTCGCAGCCCAGGCATTCACGATTTCCGCCGTATCGATGGTGATTGCCATGCCATTTGTCGGCCGCCTGTTCGATCGGTTACCTACACGCTACGTGGTTGCTCTTGCATTGCTGATCACCGCGACATCGCTGACCATGATCACATTTGCAACAGACATTGTCGTAGCCGTCACGTATTCGATCATCTTTGGAATCAACAACGCTTTTTCGATGACGATGTTCGGCTACATTTGGCCGCGTTACTTCGGGCGCAAACACCTCGGGTCGATCCAGGGAACAGGCCAAATGATCGGCGTGGTCGGCGCATCCCTGGGCCCCTTTCCAGTCGGTTGGGCCTTTGATGCATTTGGTGATGCGACGTGGACTTTGCGTTGCCTGGCACTGTTTCCCGCGATCGCTGCCTGCACCGCAGTCTTGCTGCTACGAACACCGAATTCCGTCAGCGGTAATGAGCATCTCGAGTAACCTTGTCTGAAGCTGATTATTTTCCTTATTGAGGAGAAAAATTAACTCCGTATTAACCCTGAGAATCACTATGATAGTTCCCAGCAGGCGGGGCATTCGGGGGGAATGGCAATATGTTGCTGAGGGACAAAATTGCAGGCGGCTTGGTGGCATTCGGTGCCATCGGATTGGTAATCGCAACCTTGCCTGGCGACCGAGTCACGAAACAAGCAAGCATGACCAACGCAGGCGTAACCGTTGCCATTACAACGGGGCCGCAACTCCAGTTGCTACAAGACGGTGAAAAACGCCAAATTGTGCAACGCTCATCCATTCCGCGGCGCGACGTTGTTTGCAACAGCGTGGTGCGCCTCGTCGTTGCAGACATCGGTCTTCAATGCAAGGAACTACACTCGACACAAAATCTGGCTCTTGCCAGGCAATAGCGCAACCTGCCGCCCAGCACGCACGATTTTAGTACGCCGCGATCCGTCACATTGGCCCGGGATGGGCAAAACAAGTGTGGCAATCCGGCCCATCGTTGCGCTGATACCGACAATCATTTCAACAAAATTTCCCCTTCGGAAACACTTGCCTACTATGATTGCGTGAAACTCTGTTGCGCGTGGATTGGTAGTATATACTTGGGAATATGACATCCAATGAAAGTATGGTTTGCAGTACCCGCCAGCGTTGTATTGGCCGCGATCACCAGTTTTGCTCCGAGCTTCAACACAGTCGCAAACGCGAAACCGTCTGGCATCTTCCAGAAACTCAGCGGCACATGGCGCGGCAGCGGACAGATAACACTTGCCGGCGGCAACTCACAAAAAATCAACTGCCGCGCATATTACAATATCAAAGACAGTGGATTGGGACTCGGCTTTGCAATTCGCTGCGCTTCGCCCGACAACAAGATCGAACTTCGGGCCCGGATCAAGGACACCAACGGTCGCCTTTCCGGGACATGGGAAGAGCGTACGTTCAATGCCACTGGCCAGATTTCAGGCACGGCGTCGCGCAGCCTCGTCAATCTGACGATTGATGGTTCAGTCTCCGGATCAGTCCAGATCGTCTATAACGGTCGCCACCAAAAGGTTTCCATTTCAACGGCGACCGAAGGCCTGCGCGGCATTGCGATCAACTTTCGCCGCTGAGGAGATCTCGTGCTAGCACTTGGAGGCAATAGATCCGTCTATCCGCGTCCAACAAATGGCATCTTCGTTGCCATAATCGTCATGAACTGAACATTCGTGTCGAGCGGCAATTCTGACATGAATACGACCGCGTCTGCGACGTGCCGAACATCGAATACCGCCTCGGCCATGATCTCGCCATTCGCCTGCGGAACGCCATGTTTCATACGCCCACCCATGTCGGTATCGGCGTTGCCAACGTCCAACTGACTGCACGCAATATCATACTTGCGGCAATCGAGTGAAATCGTCCGTGTCAACCCTGAAATCGCATGCTTTGTCGACGTGTAGGCAACCGAATTCGGTCGTGGCGCATAAGCGGAAATCGACCCGTTATTGATGATCCGCCCCCCCATCGGGCTCTGGGACTTCATAATCTTGATCGCTTCTTGTGCGCATATGAACGAACCCGTTAAATTGACATTGACAACCTGTTTCCACGTCTCGACAGGCAAATCTTCCATGTCCACCGGCGGCGCCCCCATACCGGCATTGTTGAACAGAACATCGAGACGGCCAAACTTGTCAGCGGTCGCCGCAAACGCCGCCCGGACCGAGTTGACGTCGCTGACATCAGTCCCGATTGGCAACATTTCGCCACCACCAGATTCCGACATCGAGGCAGTTTTTTCGAGTTCGTCCACCCGTCGCCCTGCAAGCGCAACATGATAACCTTTGCCCTGCAGTGCCAGCGCAGCGGCGCGGCCGATTCCGCTACCTGCGCCCGTAATAAATGCCACTTTATCCGTCATTCAAGTCCCTCCAAAATGCAATTCCATTGAGTTCGGCTGGCCATGTTCCCGGTCGCCGCAATCGGGAAATCTCGCGAACACCAAACACCACCTAACCGAGAGTGTAGCAACTCGGCACCAGATCGCAATTTCGCCCTTAATCGGGGCGATGAAAAAGCGGCACTATGATAAGCTTCGCTGCAAGGTATGCCGCCGGTCTCGGATGGCGTCACGGCAAAAAGACAGCCGCCTAAACGGCTGGGAGATAGCAATGACACGGCCCGACAATCTAATGCTAATGCGTATCAGCACCGCCGCCATTGCCGCTATGATCTGCATCGGCTCGGCAGCCACCAGCGAAGCGGGACGACGCAACGGATCATCGCACTATAAGCAGGTCATCGCTGAAAGTCGCTTTGGCAACGGAACAGTCGTTGGCACCGTGCGCCAGACCCGTGTCGGGCCACAGGTGCAAACGCCTGGAGGCAACTGGCTATACTGCGAGCGGTCCTGCTCTGAGACCCTGCGTGTCAACACCGTCGATTTCTGGGAGAACGAGCAAGGCGGCCGCGATAGCGCTATCGACCAAGAAGATGGGCTACTAAGCCGCTGGCTGCAATGGCGCGGCCGATACTGAGGTCTGGCCGCTTTCAATCGCTGACAAAACGTCGAAAGTGCTGCGATGGCTGAAGATATTGTTTTCTACACAAATCCTATGTCGCGCGGGCGGATCGTGCGCTGGATGCTGGAAGAAGTAGGTCAGGCCTATCATACTGAGATTATCTTTTACGGCGAGGCAATGAAGTCTGCCGGCTACCGGGCCATCAATCCAATGGGCAAGGTACCTGCACTACGTCACGGCGATACGATCGTCACGGAGACGGCGGCGATCTGCGCGCACCTCGCCGATGCCTTTCCCGAGGCTGGCCTGGTGCCACCATCAGGCCAGCGAGGCACCTATTATCGCTGGCTGTTCTTTGGCGCCGGCCCCTTCGAAGCCGCCATTGGCGACCGGGCCCTCGGTGTCGAGATACCCAAAAAACGAGAGCAGATGATGGGCTATGGCACCTTCGAAACGATGCAGGCAACACTCAAGCAAGCCGTCTCCGGAGATGCTTTTATCACTGGCAGCCAGTTCACAGCGGCAGATGTCTATATCGGTGGCCAAATTGGTTTTGGCCTGCAATTCGGTACGCTGGAAAAGTGCGCTGAATTCGAGAGCTACGTCGCGCGTATCAGCGCCCGGTCAGCCTATCAGCGGGCCAATGAAATTGACGACGCCTTAATGCCCGACATGGCATGAATCTCCGGCCATCCCAAAACGTGCTCAAATAATGAATGGGTTGCCGCGTTTTTCCTCGCCAAACGTACTGGGCGGACCGTGGCCACAAATAAATGCGATGTCATCGCCGAGAGGCAGGAGCTTCGCTTGAATGGCGCTTATCAAGGCATTGTGATCGCCGTACGGAAAGTCCGTCCGTCCAATCGAACCGCGAAACAAAACATCTCCGACGAACGCAAAGTTGTGCTCAGTGTTCACATAAACAAGTGAACCGGGAGAATGCCCGGGGCAATGATAGACGTCGAATGATAGGTCGGCAAAATCGATCGTCTCTCCCTCCTCGATCCACCGATCGGGGGTAACGTTGCGTCCCGCATCAAGATTCAAATTCGCAGCCGCGCCAACAAGATCATCGAGCAAGAACTTGTCGGCAATATGCGGTCCCTCGATTTTGACACCAAGTTTCTCACGCAGTTCATCGGCACCGCCAGCATGATCAAAATGGCCGTGTGTCAGAACAATCTTCTCGACGATGAAATCGTTTTCAGAAACGGCTTCGAGAATATAGTCGACATCTCCGCCGGGATCGATGACCGCGCCGCGCTTGCTCTCGACATTCCAGATCAAGGAGCAATTTTGCTGCAGTGGGGTCACCGGGACGACCGCCAGCTTGAATTGCGGTTCCTGATAAAATTGGTTGGCCATCGCGGTCATCCCTCTGCACTGCCTATGTGGAAGATGGTGACAATCGCATATTCACACCTCTGGTGACACCCGGCTGAAACGCCGCGCCGCACCCAATTCCGGCTACCGTTGAAGCTGGAACGCAAAACAGGGAGCTCAATGGCTCCCTGTTTGATTCCCGAGTTGGCGCTCAGCCGCGCCGTCAAGCTGCGGCTGTACTGTCATCTGCTGGATCACGCAGCACATAGCCACGGCCCCAGACAGTCTCGATGTAATGCTGACCACCAGTGGCAGCCTGCAGCTTTTTGCGCAGCTTGCAGATGAATACATCGATAATCTTCAATTCGGGCTCGTCCATACCACCATAAAGGTGGTTCAAGAACATTTCTTTCGTCAGAGTCGTGCCTTTGCGCAAGGACAGCAATTCCAACATCTGATATTCTTTGCCCGTCAGATGTACACGCTGGCCATGAACCTCGACGGTTTTCGTATCGAGATTGACTTTCAGCTCACCGGTTTCAATGACAGACTGGGCATGGCCCTTCGAACGACGAATGATTGCGTGAATGCGGGCAACGAGTTCGTCCTTGTGGAACGGTTTCGTCATATAATCATCGGCTCCAAATCCGAGCCCACGCACTTTATCCTCGATCCCCGCCAGACCAGACAGAATGAGTATGGGCGTCGATACCTTGCTAACGCGAAGCGTTTTGAGGACCTCATATCCGCTCATATCCGGCAAATTAAGATCCAATAAGATTATGTCGTAATCGTACAATTTGCCCAGGTCAACGCCTTCCTCACCAAGATCGGTGGTATAAGCATTAAAACCTTCCGATTGCAGCATCAGCTCGATACTCTGGGCCGTTGCGCTATCGTCTTCAATCAGGAGGACCCGCATTTTCTTCCTCTTCATTTGGCTGGTGTGACCAGCCCGCTGCCTCGGATTTTGCACCAGTACGCAGCGCCAACTTGCTAAAGCGATCCTTAGGAAACTACGACCAAAAGGTTAACAAACCCTAATGTCCGCTTACACCAAGCATCAGAAACAGCCATTCGTTTCGTTTTAGGCAACGATTGCCCAAATTCCAGCACCGGGCGCACAGGCGAGAATGGCGCCCCCTTCGCTCGATTTGCCAAAACATCAGCACTCGCACGACCAAAGCCGCACGCTCGGAATGCTATCGATTTTTGGAAACACCTCGAGACAACCGCCGACGCACCCGTTAGACCGACCGCAAGCGCATTATTTCTTAGGATTCACGCCCCACCCCACTAGCACGAATCACAAATACCAGAATTCGCTATCCCACCAAAGGGCAATAGGGCGACATTGAGAATCCACACATTCCTAGAAGTACTAACAATTGAAGTATGTGACTTTACCGCAACTTTACTCAACTGTGACACACTTCTGGCAAGTCGGAAAAACGACACCACAAGCTCAAAATCGCTCAAAGCGGCTCGCTTGCAACAACCGCGCGTTTTGTACAAAATGGAATGTATAGAACGGGTTAAACTATTTGGCACAGATCTTGATCTGTACCAGGCAGAGTTCGACAGAGTCAGGGGTATCGGACATGAAAGCTCGGGAATCTGCGCTTCGCGCGAAGCGCTTTGAAGCAGACGAAAAAAACCGCAAGGTCAGCGACCTCGAACAAATGATCCATGAGTTCGAGCGAATGGCCTACGACCTGGAGTGCCAGGTCAAGGCGGAAGAAGAGCGGACGGGCGTACGAGACGTCCAGCACTTCGCATATTCAACATTTGCACGCAGCGCGGAGCAGCGCCGACAAAACTTGCTCGCATCGGTCAGTGAGTTGCAGGAAAAACTCGACGCCGCGGCGGCAGAGCGCGACAGTGCAATGGCCGAGCTGAACGAGGCCGACGCCATCCGCGACCGCGACGAAAACCGCGGTCAACGCCCGACGACTGCACCCATCAATTGAGCAAATCGCGGGCGCAATAGGCAATCGGCGGCAGGCCAGAAGGCTGCCGCCGTTTTTTTTTACGCTCCCGCAAGGATTGGCAGGCCGGCCGAGACCGACACGACACGTGCTTGTCGAATCTTGCCAGAAATCCTATCGAGTGACTCGGTTGGACGGGTCTGCCTTGTATTTGCCGCATTTGGACACCCCGGTTGGCCGACAACTGCGGCCACGGATCGCGTGGCCCGGATCTTGGGATTTTGGGTTCCGTGCGCAAACTGACGATCGATATCGCAGCGCTCACCCTGGCGGTAACAACCCTTGCCGGCTGCGGAACCACGGCGCCGACCATCGAGAACCCGGCCGCCGCGGGCGCCGCACTGCTGTTGGCAGGCAGCAACACGAACGTCATTGCAGGACGACCGAGAACAATCTATGAACGTCTCGCAAAACAGGCGACCCACTGCTGGTTTGGACCGTTCGGCAGCGTGCATGATCGATATATGATGCATGCCGATGTTCCGCCACCATCCTCTTCCGCACCCGTCACGATGGCCGTCCACAGACGCCTAAACTCACGGAAAAAACCCTGGGGCCCCAAGGTGTTGCGGGTCGAGCTCAAGGGCAAATCGACAACCACGATCACTTATCAGAATTTGGGACTCGATCCGGAAACGCGGACCCGCATGACGGGTGCATTCACGCGATGGGCAAACGGGCAGTCGGCGTGTTCCAGATTGCACGGCGCTGAACCGCGGTGGGCGCCGTTGCCGGTTTCGACACAAGTAAAGCCGGCGCCGCGCAGATAAACGTCCGCCGCGGCGCATCGTCCGTCAGGTGAAGACGGATTTAATCAGTATACGTTGCAAGTGGCAATCAATCAGGTGCCGCTGCGATAATCCTGGACGCGTGTTGCACGCAAACCGGGTAGCCCGTGACGGTCGATGGAGCGCTGCCAGCTGAGGAACTCGTCAACCGTGAGCTTATAGCGCTCACACGCTTCGTCGAGGCTCAAAAGGCCACCACGCACAGCCGCAACGACCTCTGCCTTGCGGCGGATCACCCAGCGCTTGGTCTCTTTCGGTGGCAGGTCAGCGACGGTTAACGGACTGCCGTCCGGACCAATCACATAGCGCACTCGATTTCGATACTGTTGTTCGGCCATTGTACTCACTACTTTTCAAAGCCCACTGAGATAACATAATGGAGACGCACTAAAATTCGTCTAAACAAGAGAGTAAACACGAACCGTGCCAACGCCCCATCACGCGACAAATTCCAGCCCGCGTGGGAAGACAAAGTGGTTAACGCGTGTCCGGCCTGGAGCAACGCGACACGTCCATCGAGTGGATGTTAACCGCTCGTCCGAGGATGCTACACATTGTTAGCATTCGTATGCAACTTGTTAATTAATAATTAGATTCTGGCAATCAAGGAGGTCGACAGACGATCTCAAAGAAAAAATGTGCCATTCGCAAAATAATTCGTGCGAAAGCGGCAAGAGCGCCGATTTACCATCGCATAGCCCGTTGAAGCCGTTGGACGGCCACTATATGTAAGACCGTCCGTCGTACTTAAATCGACACTGCCAGCCCAGCATCATCTCATTCCGGAACAGTGCCCTATGTCTCGCTCAGACACACAGCCCCGCCGCGTCGTCGTTGCGATGTCGGGTGGTGTGGACTCGTCCGTGGTCGCCGGGATCCTAAAGCGACAAGGCCATGAGGTGATCGGCATCACCCTGCAGCTCTATGACCACGGTCAGGCGACCGGCCGGTCCGGCAGTTGCTGCGCCGGCCAGGACATTCACGATGCGCGCCGCGTTGCCGAAAAGCTCGACATTCCACATTATGTTCTTGATTATGAAACACGATTCAAGGTCAAGGTGATGGATACGTTCGCCGCCAGCTATGCCGCAGGCGAAACCCCGATCCCCTGTGTTGCATGCAATCAGAGTATCAAGTTCCTGGATCTGCTGGACACTGTCCAAGATCTGGGCGCTGATGCTCTCGCTACGGGACACTATGTCGAACGACGGGACACACCGGCTGGTGCTGCCTTGTACCGCGGCGCCGATCCGGCACGCGATCAGAGCTACTTTCTCTATGCAACGACCAAGGCGCAGCTGGCCAAGCTGTGGTTCCCGCTCGGTGCAGAGCTCAAGCCCAACGTGCGTGAGATTGCCGAGGACATGGGCCTGCCCGTCGCCCAAAAGTCGGACAGTCAGGACATCTGCTTCGTGCCGACAGGAAATTATGCTCGTATTGTTGAAAAGCTGCGCCCGGACGCCGCAAATCCGGGTTCGATCGAGCATATCGACGGGCGTGTCCTGGGCGAGCACCAGGGCATCATCAACTATACGGTCGGCCAGCGCCGCGGTCTCGGCGTTGCCGACGGTGCCCCGCTTTATGTCGTGTCGCTGGATGCACCGGGCCGTCGTGTCATCGTCGGGCCGCGCGAAGCGCTGCTCACGACGAAGCTGAACCTGCGTGCCGTCAACTGGCTCGGCGATGGGGAGAGCGCCGATCTCGCCGGTCAATCGCTCGAACTGTTCGTGCGGGTGCGCTCTTCGCAGGCGCCGCAGCCGGCGCGTCTCGAAGTCAGTGACAGTGGCGCGGTGACCGTGACCTTGATCAACGGCGAGCACGGCGTCGCGAAAGGACAGGCCTGCGTGTTCTACGAGCACGGTGAAGCGCGCGCGCGCGTGCTCGGCGGTGGCACGATTGATGGCACCGCCAATGATTATCTTGCTGCAGTTTCGTCAGGTGTTACGTCGGCTTTTGATGCAGACTTTGTGTAGCTTTCACCAATTTCGTTGACTTAGCCCTATAGAACGCTGACTTAGCGTTACAGAAAAAAGGCCGTGGATCGACACATGATCCACGGCCTTTGGTTGTTCGACAGGAACAGAAACTAAACCGTCAGACTGGGTCCCAATTGAACACGTCCTGGGAACGGTCGAGCGGATACATGCGCGGTTTCAATGCCGGGAACGCGTGCTCAAGGACGGTGGTCGGGGTCCAACCATCGTTGCGCTGCATGGCGCTGATCGGCCGCGACTGACTCATCAGCACGATTTCATTGCGACGGACGCAGATGATCTGGCCGGTAACGTCAGCTGCGGCGTCGGACGCTAGGGCGACGACGATCGGTGCGATCTTCTCGGCGCCCATCGACTTGATGCGATCGACACGCTCCTTGTCGGCATCGCTCTTGACCGGAATCGAACTCGTCATGCGGCTCCAAGCGAACGGGCCGATGCAGTTGGACGTGACGCCGAACCGCGCCATGTCGAGGGCAATCGACTTCGAGAGCCCGACGATGCCGAGTTTGGCGGCGGAATAGTTGGCCTGTCCAAAGTTGCCAATGAGACCCGATGTCGACGTGAAGTGGATGTACCGCCCGGACTGCTGATTGCGGAAGTGCGTCGAGGCCGCGTGACTGGTGTTGAACGAGCCCTTGAGGTGGACGTTCATGACGGAGTCCCAGTCATCCTCGGTCATCTTGTGGAAGATGACGTCGCGCAGGATACCGGCATTGTTGACGACGATATCAATGCGCCCGAACGTGTCGACCGCCTGCTCGATCATACCGGTTGCCGCCTTGTAGTCGGCGACGCTATCGAAGTTGGCCGCCGCTTCGCCGCCTTCGCTCTTGATGAGGTCAACCACTTCCTGGGCCGGTGCCTTGTCAGCCCCCTCGCCCGTTCCGGAGCCGCCGAGATCGTTGACGATGACCTTGGCGCCGCAACGCGCCATAAGCAGCGCCATCTCGCGCCCGACCCCTCGGCCGGAACCCGTCACCAGGGCGACTTTGCCCATCAATAGCGTGTTGTCCGACATCTCATTTCCTCTCGTATACATGTGGTGGTGATGGCGCACACTGGCGCAACGCTGCCGGCGGCCTGGTCGGCGCTGAACCTAGCAAGCCGACCGAGACGCACAAACCCGCGCCCAACAACGACAACGAACCATTACATGGCTGATCCGGGTGAAACGACAGCCGCCTCGGCGGTAGGCTGGGTTCGTTGGCACGAGCCACGACATGGATTGCCTGTTAGCGCGTTAACCCGTGCGTAACCCAACTTGAAAGGCAAAGCATCGTTGCGCGGGCGTTGGGTTGCGGGCGGGTTGATGCCGCCTGTTGCCAAAACACAGAAGACCGCCCTAACCCAACCTTGTCCTCAACCGTTCTGCGATGTTTGCAACTTCAACATCGAGAGAGCTTCGCGTGCATCTAAGATTCAATCATACGATTGTGGTTTGTCGTGCGCGGCCAGGCATGCATAGCTCTGTCGAGATTGTGCACAGCAAACATGCTCCCAATTGTCGAATGGACGACGACCTTATTCGTGTGTGACAACCAAATAAATTGATCCACCTGCAAACTGCAGCCTTCATTGATTGTGAAGACCGCCTGCCGCCGGGACGTAATCGAACCACGACCCATTCGATCCGTCGACCACAGGCCAACTCAATATCGACAGCCAAAAAATATATGCCAAACAGCAGCAACAGATCATGAGCGCACAGGAGGCAGCGACAGGATTCTCGGTTGCCCACCGTGCAGCTATTCTGCTGTGCGTCATTCTAACCGTCACGCTCTACTTCACGACCCTGATGATCGCCTCAACCATCCTGCCGCAGATCCAGGGTGGTTTGTCGGCGACCGCGGATGAAGTGTCGTGGGTGATGACTTTCAATCTGCTGGCGACCGCCGTTGGCACCCCGACGGCGGGCTGGCTCGTGGCGCGTTTCGGCCGGCGCAATGTCATGGTCGCGTGCATGACGTTGTTTGCCATTTCGACACTCGGCTGCGCGCTCTCGAATTCCCTGACCGTGCTGGTCTTCTGGCGGATCGTGCAGGGTGCCTGCGGCGCACCAACGGTACCGATCGCTCAGTCGATCCTGCTCGATGCGTTCCCAAAACACCAACACCGCATGGCACTCGGCTTCTTCGGCATGGGCGTTGTCATCGGCCCGATCATCGGCCCCGCGCTTGGCGGCTATGTCGCCGAGAACAGCGGCTGGCAAACCGCGTTCCTGTTGCTGGTTCCGGTCGCGACGGCTGCCGCATTGGCACTGCGCCTGTTCCTGCCGCCCGACGCCGACCGCCCGCCGGTCCGTCTCGACTGGGTCGGCTTCATCTCGCTTTCCGTTGCCGTCAGCTGCCTGCAGCTGGTGCTCGCGCGCGGGCCGCGGCTCGACTGGTACGACTCGAGCGAGATCATCATCGAAACGTTCATCGGCATTCTCGCGTTCTATTTCTTCATCACGCACAGCCTGACCGCCAAGCAGCCGTTTCTCAACCTGCGCCTGCTGCTCAACCGCAATCTAGCCGTTGGCTACATCCTCGTTGGCATCTTCGGCATGCTCAACTTCTCACCGATGGTGTTGCTACCAACGCTGCTGCGGGTCTACGCCGGCTTTCCGGACTCGCTGGTCGGCGAGATCATCGGGGCACGCGGTCTCGGCGGGCTCATCGGATTCTTCCTGGCGATGTTCATTGGCCGGCTTGATGCCCGTGTCAGCATGAGCATTGGCTTCCTGATGCAGGTCGCCTCGGGGATCTGGCTGATGGGCATGGACTACAACGTCACGCCGCTTGGCCTCTCGATCAATGGCGCGATCCAGGGCGCGGCGGTCGGCTTCGTGTGGATCCCGCTGTCGATCGCGACGTTTTCGGATATTCCAGCCAAGCAGCTGCCGGAGGCAACCGGCATGTTCCACCTCATCCGCAACATCACCGCGAGCCTGTTCATTTCACTGTGCATCGCCGAGATCATCAGTTCCTCCGGCAGCAACTATGCGCGCATGACGGAATTCATTAATGAGTACAACCGGGCGTTCTATGGCGGGTGGAGTGTTGAATCGCTGAACGACATGGCATCGATCGCCAAGGAGATCGGCAAACAGTCGGCGCTGATCGGCTATATCAATGCGTTCGGGCTCTACACGTTCGCCTCGGCGATTGCGATCCCGTTCTGTTTCTTGATTGCAAAGCCAACGCCGGCGACGGCAGCGAAAACGGCTTAGAGCGCCGGGCGATATATCAGAGTTGCGATGCTGCCGAGCGGGCCGTAGCTCCTTTGATATCGGCAAATCGATACGCGCAGAGTTCGATCGAGGCGTGACGATTCAATCGGTGTCCGTGAGATTGCCACGTCTGCCTGGGGGGTGATGCCTTCAGTCGACAACTGCAACGGGGCGTTCCCTGAACGCGGCCTGGCGCTGGTCGAACGACTTCACCTCTTCGCTCGACGCCCGGTAGCGGCGGCTGAGTTCATTCGCAATCGCGCCGGAAAGATCGGCCAAGTGGTCGTCGCCCAGACTGTCTCGGATTTCGCTTTCAAGATACTCGCACATCTTGATGATGGCGAGTGCTTCTCGCCGCTCATTGTGCGCCGCCATGGACTTCTCCAATTCCTGCCGTGCGCCACAGTCGTGACCGGACATGGGTCAACAGCTCGACCTACGGCACTCTATGCCTGCATCCGCCATGCAGTTTTGTTGGTTGCAGCTGACAGGGTGACGAAACAAACCTTGTCGATCCGGACCGTTTCCGTCGGATCTGTGTTCCATCACCGAGCAAACAGGCACCCGACCTTGCCTCAATTTTGACACAAACACTGGCGGACGCTCAGCCTACGCCTATCCTTTCGGTCTGAGAACCTAGTTGAAACCAACTAGTGGAAGACATTCGGCTTGCTAGCGTATAAGACTTATTCTCACGATTTCGTGAGAATCGACATCAGGTCGGGGGATACCGTGTCTATCCAGATACCAGAAGAAGCGCTCGGCGCGTTCATTTCCGAGGTGGCAACAGCCACATCGGCATCGGAAGTGGTCGACCAGTTCGTGCGGTTTCTCGCGCGGCGAGGGTATGATCAGGCGATCATCAAGTCGATCGACCTCGATCAGGGCGCGGTCAACCAGGACCTGTTCTGCAATTTCCCGAAGCGCCAGATCGAACTCTGCGCGCGCCTGCAGGCTGCCGGTGAGCATCCAGTGATGTCGCACGTCACGCATACGATGCTGCCGTTCTTCGTGCGTGACCTGCCCGACGCATTGCGCAAAACCGATCTGCAGAAAGAGTATTGGCAGGCATTTGCCTGCGATCTCGACAACGCCCTGGTTCTGCCAATCTACATTTCGAAGGAACTGAGAGGCATCGTTTTGGTCGCCGGTGAAGCTGCCGACACGTCACTCGAGGCCGTTCACGAGATTCACGCAGCGGTTTTCTATGTTGTCGGGCGCTGGCTCAAGCTCAGGCGCGCGAGTGATGACAAATCCGAAAGCGTCGCCTTGGATGCGACGTTGAGCAAGCGCGAACGCGAGTGTCTCATTCTTGCAGCACGCGGATTGTCTGAAAAACAGATCGCGCGGACACTGCTCATTAGCCCCAATACAGTGCGTATTCACGCAACGAACGCCAACAAGAAGCTGCTGGCGCGGAGCAAGAGCCACGCCATAGCAATTGCGATCGCGAATGGGCAAATTCCGCTCGATGATCTACAGCCGAGCGAGTTTGACGTCGGCGCGCGCGAAAGCATCGTGTGAAGCGGGCGGGCTTGCCCGGAAGGTGCGCGACGCTGAGCATCGCAAGCTGCTCTCGGAACTCAACTGAGCAACCAGGCCATGAGCAGCACGAGCAGCGCGAGGACGACGAACAGGATACCGATGCTCATGCCCGCCGCGAACAGCGCCGTGGCACCGGCCCAGGTGAGCGACGAGAACGCTTCCGAAAGGGTCGCGGCGCGCGACGCGGTCTGGCGATAACGGAAGTGGGCGCGTTTTGCCGGCCCGCGAAACCACAGCTGTATGGTGATCGCGCTGGCCGACGCGCACGTGACCCCGATGGCTGTGACGATGGCTTCGTATGGCGCGAACGCGGCCATCGCCAGGACCAGGGGCAGGCCGGCGAGGGCGACGACGACGAGAACAGCTTCGATCTTGGCGCGCAGGATTTGGGCGGCCGAGACCGGTGCGGTGCCAACCAGTTCCGGCGCATCCTCGCCGGAGATCGTCAGCCAGGCGAGGCCGCCGGCAAGCTGGCCGAGCGCCATCACCAGGACGGGGGCAAGGATCACCGACAGGCCGGCCGCATCACCGTAGTTCTTCCAGAGCAGCAGTGCCGGCGGCAACAGGTAGAGGACCTGCATCAGGGTCTGGCTGACGAGCCAGGGATCGCGCTTGAGCAGTTGCCATTCCTTGGCGCGCAAGGCCTGATGCGGCGAGCGCTGCCGGAATGGCCGCTCAGTGCACGTCTGCGCACTGTCGACATCGGTGACACTCGCCGCGCTGAGCACCAGACCGGCGAACCCTTTCGATGTCTGCCAGATGGTGAACGCCAGGAAGGCAGCGGCGATCATGACGACCGCGAGCAGTGCCGGCGCGGAACCGGTAACGGCCCAGACCGGTGCCCAGGCAAGACTGTCCGGCGCGGGCAGCGACGCGATGAAGGCGTGGTCCTGCAGGACGGCGAACCGCGACAGGTTGTTGTAGGCAAAGATGCCGACGATCTGGATGCCAATGAGAAAGCTCGCGCCGATCACCGCGGCGACGATCTGGGCGACGAGCCGCGTGCGGGCTGCACCAATCAGCCGGAACATCACCATCATGAGCCACACCGCGATGCCGGTTGCAACCATCGCAATCGCGATCAATACCGGATAGGCGGCAAGCCAGCCCGGGTGATCGATAACGGCGGCGATGTTGATGAACGGTGCCATTAACAGCGTCGACATCACCGTCGTCGTCAGCGTCAGCGCGGCAATGCGCACGGCGAAGACGGGCCGCGGCGACGACGGTGACGACAGGATCAACTCGAGATCGGAGCGCGTGTAGAAGGCACGGGTGACGGATTCGAGTGCCTGCGAGAGCATCATGAAGAAGGCGAGCAGGCCACAGCCGGCGACCGTGACGAGCAGCATCTTGTCGCCGGTCGATACGCCGTCTTTCATGAGCGGGCCAAGGACGCCATAGGCCATGGCATGGAGGCCGGCCGTGAACAGCAGCGCAATCGCGATCATGATGCGCTCGCGCGTGCGCCGGCCGGCGGTCATCATCGACAGCCAGTCGCGCCATGCGAGCAGCAACTCGTGGCGGGCAAACCAGCCGAGGCCCTGCGGTGCAAAGCTTTGCGACGGGGCGGCCAAAGACAGGAAGCGGGTCATGCGGCAGCCTGCTCCTCGCTGACCAGTTCGAGGAAGATGTCCTCGAGACTGGCGGCCTGCTGGCCTTCGGCGGCGCGCAGTTCATCGAGCGTGCCTTCACTGACCAGCCGGCCCTGGGCGATGACCCCGATCCGATCGGCCATGCGCTCGGCAACGTCGAGAATGTGCGTGGTCATGACGATCGTGACGCCGCGCGCGACATGCTCGCGCAGCACCGCCTTGACCTGACGGGCGGAGCCGGCGTCGAGGCCGGTCAACGGCTCGTCGAGAATGATCAGATCCGGTTCGTGGATCAGGGCGCCGGCAAGTGCCACCTTCTGGCGCATGCCTTTCGAGAGGCCCTGACAACGTTCACCGGCCTTGGCTTCGAGCCCGAGCAGGGCGACGAGGTCGTGCGCGCGTTTGTCGGCGACATCGGCGGCAATGCCCCACAGGCCGGCGACGAACTCGAGGTACTCGAGCGGCGAGAGCTTGTCGTAGATCAGCGGTTCATCGGGCAGCCAGGCCATGACGCGCTTGGCATCGATCGGGCGCGCCAGGGCGTCGATGCCGGATACCGTGATGGCGCCCGAATCCGGCTGCAGCAAGCCGGTGACCATTTTCAAGGTGGTCGTCTTGCCGGCGCCGTTCGGGCCAAGCAGGGCGTAGAGCTCGCCGCGGCGGATGTTCAAGGACAGACGGTCGACCGCCGGTTCATCGTAGGTCTTGCACAGATCTGTGAGTTGTAGCGCCCATTGCCCGTCCGTCATGCCACCCTGCCCCGCACTAGCGTTCCTTGCTGCTGGCAGTAAGCGGTGGGATTGTTTCAGTGTGGTGAACGAACTGCCAATGGCGTGTTGGGCGGGCCGAATTTGTGCGTACCGCGATTCGCTTTGGCACACGTGGCAAGGGGCTGATAGGAACTGCAGCGCATGCACCGCACGTGTTGGGTTACGCGGGCGAGGCGTCGTCGTTTGGTTGTGCCGGTGGACCGCTAACCCAACCTACCGGTCCGTCGTTCGATCTGCGGACGTCGGCAAGCCCGGGACTGGTAGGTTGGGTTAGCGCGGCCCGGGCCGTAGGGACCTGCTGCGGCCCAGAACCGCGCGTAACCCAACAGCTGCGGTGCATGCGCCGCAACGCGCTAGCCGTGGCCGAGCAGGCGTTCGCGAAATTTGGCCTTGGTCTCGGCGGCGTGCAGGTTGCGCACCCCTTTCGGCGACGGCGTGTCGTCGACGCGCAGCAGAACGAAGGTCGCGCCGTTCGATTGGCGCAGCAGGGCGGAGGCTTCCTCGATCTCCGATTCCTCGGTGACGTCGCGCGTCGCGGCAAAGCCGCAGCCCTCGGCGACCTGGGCGAGGTCGACGCCGAGGCCGGTGTGCGAGGTCTGGCCTCCGGTCTCCTGGTAGAGTGCATTGTCGACGCACACCACCGAGAAGTTGGCCGGCTTCATCACGCCGACGGTGGCGAGTGAGCCGAGCGACATGAGCAGGTCGCCGTCGCCGGTGACACAGAGCACCTTCTTGTCGGGCTGCGCCAGCGCGAGGCCGAGACCGGCCATCACCGCACCGCCCATGGCACCGCCGAACAGGAAGGCGTTGTCGGTCAGCGCGCCGATATCCTTGGCCGGGCCGGCGAGGCCCGCGACGATCAGGAAATCATCCGGGTTGCCGATCAGCGCCGGCACCGCCTTGTTACGATCCATGCGTTTTTTGTCTGTCATGACAGTTGCCTCGCGTTGAACTGTTTGGCACCGAGCAGGCGCTGCGACAGCAGGACGGCGACCGGCTGTTCGGCGCCAAATGCCATTGTCAACGCGGCGCGCACGGCGGGCTCGACATCCTCCTCGGTCGATGCCGTCAGGCATTGTACGCCCATCGCCGTCATGGTCGGCTCGACCGCCTTGCCCATCGCGAACTGCCAGGGGTTGCCCTCGCCATAGTCGCCGCGCATTGACACCAATGTCAGGAACGGGAAGCGGCCATGCTGAATGAGCGAGAGCATGTTGATGCAATTGCCCACGCCGGAGCTTTGCATCAGCAGCACCGCGCGCTTGCCGCCGAGATGAGCGCCGGCTGCAAGCGCAACGCCCTCCTGCTCGGTCGAGAGTGGCACGGATTGCACGTCGTGATCGGCGAGCGAGCGATTGATGAGCACTTTGTGGCCAGCGTCCGGGACATAGGAGAAGATCGAGATATCCTCCGCCCTCAGCTGCTCATAGAGTGCGTCGCGCCAGGTTTCCTCGCTCGCCATTCCCAACCTCCCATTGGATCAGGCATCGCAATCTTCAATGCGCTCATAACCTGATCGTTGATTTCTCAGCGACAGAGCCTGCCACAACCGACAACATCCGCAACCGCCACATGATCCGGTCAGCGATTTCGCGCCCACTCTCACCGGCACTGCGGCGCTGCAGGGCGCGCAAAACGCATCTTCCGCCAATTCATCACAGCCTCGCCCCATCGTCGCCACAAACAGCCTCAAATCCGCTCAACTCTTAGAATTTATGAAGCCACTGACGCCATCGGTTCATCCGGCGTTCAGGTTTCGGTTGCGATGATCCCGACCGAGGTGCTGAAGCCCGAAGCAATCACAAGAGTGGGTCCCCAAGCCCGGCTTGTGAGGAACAGGAGATGAGAACCATGAAGACTTCAATTCTCGCAGCAGCCGCTGGCGCCGTCGCGTTTACATTTGCAAGTTTTGCACCGGTTCACGCCGGTGTCGTTGGACCGATGAGCACGGCAACCAAGGCCCAGATGGGCAGCGAAATGATCCATGAGGTCGGCCGTCGTCGGCGTCATCGTCATCGCCGATACGGGATTGGCGCCGGCATCGTGACGCTCGGGATTCTCGGTGCACTGGCCGCAAGCCGTCGCGCCCATGCCGATGACCACTACTACGAGGAGCGGCGCTACCGGCCGCGCCGTAGCTATCGCAACAAGTGTCAGCGTTGGTTGCGTCGCTGCCGCCATGGCAATGACCGCGCCTGCTGGCGCTACGACACGCGCTGCTAGGACGACATTCGAGATGACAGGCTCCGTTTCCCCCCAGGAGCCTGTTAGCAATGCGTTGCCATAAGATCACCCCCCCGATCATCAGGCAATGCTGGCCAACGCGCCTCATCCCCCAAGAGAAGCGCGTTGGCTTTATTTTTTGCCGACCCGGTGCTCGGGTTTTCCGAGCCAGACGATTGCCCGCCCTTCATCCTTGCTTAGCTCTGTCTTTCCTGCGCAGGCGCACGGCTTGTCCGGTTGAGAAGTTGCCCGATCTGAACATGCTCTTGCGAGGGCACATTTTTTGCTTTGCTGCGTTTTGGCAAAGACATGACATGGACCGTCGCACGATCGCCGCTGTTTGGTCCTGCCGGTCATCGACGCACAGCCTGAACTGAGAGGCGAAGGACCCCGGATCGTCTGCTGCGCAGCCGTCCGGGGACGCGAAAGCGGTGGGTCCATGTGACCCCGGCCTGACGCCAGGGCGGGCGAGCGCCGGTATGACACTGTTGTGTGGTTCAAGACCGAAGCAATTTGCACATACCCGGATCACACTTCGAGTCTCGCCACAGCCACGAACGTCATCCCGGCACGTGTTGCCGGGATCCATTTCGCCGCAAGCGCAAACGTCGCCAAGGCGCACTGCCGCGCAACAACCGCTGACGCTCCCCGGGCGGATAAATGGGCCCCGGTGACAAGCACCGGGGTGACTCCGTTGTGTGGTTCAAGGCCTCGGCCATCCTCCTGGACAGCCAAGGACAAATAGTCCAGATCAGAAAACAGTTGCCGGATTGACTGCTGCGCAGCCGTCCGGGGACGTGCCAGGAGCACAGGTCACGGTGCCTTTGCGGGGCATCAGCCGGCATTGAGACAAGGTGCTGCGCATCAATAGGAATCCGTACCCTCGCCAGTTACGCGTTCCCGGAAAGCACGCAGTGTTAATCCGGGACCCGTCGCGTCGCGGTTATTGTCAACGTCGATGCGCCGCCGGCGAAAACCGACCCAGCCTGCGCGGCGATTTCAAGCCCGTATGCTACGTCACAAATCGGCTTGCTCTTCAACCGGACAGCCGTGAGCCTGGGCCGGATTGACGACGGGCATGAGCGACGTCGCCCGGTGAGCGATCTAAACGCCTGCCAAGAATTCGAGCAGCAGCCGCGTGGTGGCTTCCG
>JBPCVZ010000313.1:0-4478 GCA_051010015.1 Hyphomicrobiaceae bacterium | reverse complement strand
GGCAACGCCCATCGGCGTCGTCATTCCCGGAATAGCACCAATGACGGTGCCGACAATCACGCCAATGAAAAGCGCGACAGCATTCTCCGGTTGAGCGAATAAGACGAACGCATTGCCCAAGGTCTCCCACATGATAATCAGATCCTGAGCAGCAGATTTTCAAGGACGCCGGTTGGAATTGCTAATCCGGTCGCTTTCGTAAAGAAGACGTAGAGCGCGAGAGGCGTAATAATACTGATCAATGCAATGAGCCAAATGCGTCGCTCTCCGCCGATCGCCATGAGCACGGCCATCGCTATCGTCGGAACCAGGACAAACCCGAACGTCTCGAGAGACAAATAAAGGACGAAACAAACCACCATCACCAGATAGGGTCGGACCGACAGCCAAACGGAGCGCTGCTCGCCCGCAACGACCGGTTGGTTCGCATTTGATGAACGGTCAAGCACGGAAGACGCAATCAAAGCCAGCCCGATAACGCTGATCACAACACCGACGGTGTTCGGCCAGAACGAGGGTGACAACGCCCGAAACTGCAACGACGGCGGGCTCTCTATCCCGAGCGGTATGAGGACGGCGAGGGCGAGCACCCCCAACGTTAGGAACACAACGCCTGACGCCAAGTTCGATTTAGCCCACATCTGAGGGTTCCCTAGTCACAATCATCGGCTGGCTGTCTCTTCACAGGGCAAGGAACCGATGATCATTGTGTTTGTGGGGGCAACGACGCTGCCCCCACGCAAGGCATTGACAGCTACTTGATCAGGATGCCGGTCTTGGTTGCGACATCGCGCATCGCCTTGAATTGCGCACCTGCGAACTTCTCGAGGTCTGCAGACGTGCTGATCGAGGGGATGTTACCAAGCTTCTTGTTCAGCTTGACCCAGGACTTGTCGGTCTTGAGCTTCTGCAGGACGCCTGACCACTTGTCGACGACATCCTTTGGCAATCCTTTCGGACCGTAGAGCGCGCTCCACCCGATGGCGAGTTCGAGGTCCGGCCGGCCGGCCTCCTTGACGGTTGGCACATCCTTGATGACACCAACACGCTTCTCTGTCGTGACGAACAACGCACGCAGTTTTCCGGCCTGGATCTGGCCGATCACGCCAGACAGGTTCTGGAAGAACATGTCGGCATGGCCACCGACGAGCGCGGCCGCAGCGGCACCACCGCCTTTATAAGGGATATGCGTCATGGCTTTCGAGTCGAGGCCCATGCCGCTGAGGACCATGACCATCGCGATGTGCGGAAGTGTGCCGACGCCGCCGGTGGCATAGGTGAGCTTCTTGCCGGCCTTCAGCTTGGCCTGGATGTCGTCGAGCGATTTGAGATCAGATTTCGAATTGACGACCAGAACGAACGGGTTCTTTTCCAGCAGGCCGATGAACGTGTAGTCGTTCCATTTGTAAGGCGTCTTCATGTTCATCGCAGGAACGCCGGCCTGAGAGCCGACCCTGGCAAGTAGCAGTGTGTAGCCATCCGGTTTGGATCGTACGACGAAATTGGACCCGACAATGCCGCCCGCACCGGTCTTGTTGCTCGCCAGAACCGCATGACCGAGATACTGCGGCGCCGTCGATGCCAGAATGCGTGCGGCAAGATCAGCGGCACCACCGGCATCGTACGGAATGACGAGATTGATCGGCTTCTTTGGGTAGTCGGCGGCGTGCGCACCGCTGGCGGCCATAGCCATGACCGGGACCGCAACCGCAGTCGCAAGCCCTTTTAGTAGCCGAACTTTCTTATTTTGCTGGCGCATTGTTTCCTCCAAATGTGTTTTCGCGCTTCAGGTGCGATGGTTGGCCATCGGTTTTCTTTTTGGTCGTGCTCGCTCCGTGGGCATCGATCGCCCGGGCGAACGAGACTGACAAGGTCAAGAGATAGACTTCTGAGGCTCAGACGGCACGGCTGGTGACGTCAGGAGCCGGCAGGAATGCCGACGCCGGACGGAAATGTCGCCAGTTTCGTGCCGAGGAAAGTGGTGAGAAAGCTGGATGGTGGCGGGATTCCTTCTCTACGTGCCGACCGTTGCTTCAGGCGGCATTCATGGTCCGAGCATCGATCGTCTCGTTATCCTTTGCTTGTGTCAATTGATCGACATTGAGCAGTGTCGAGTAGACGAACCTGTCCAGCGATACATTTACAGCCGCCTGGACCACCGACATGTCGTTTGCAACAAGCCGGGTCGTGCTTTGCAGTGACGCCGGGGCCTTGGCAGCAAACCCGCGTTGAACGGCCGCGAAGTAGTGCTGGCTGCGGCCGACAAAGCCGGAGACGTGAATGAGCGACGGGCCCAGGCTGCCGGCATGGGCGACCAGGAAACGGCCGAGCTGTTCGCCACCGGCGCGCAGGACCGCAATGGCCTGCTTGTCGCCCTGGTCAGCGGACTTGATCAATCGCCGAATGGCCGTTTCCGTCTTGACAAAGTCGGCGGCGGAGAACCGGGCCGGCGACTTTTCCTTGGCCAATGCGGACAGCATGGCCGGCGCGGATGCCACCGTGTTCAAACATCCGATTTCGCCGCAGAAACACCGTTTCCGTCCACCTCTTACCGGATGATGGCCCATCCAACTCGGCCGTGTGTTGGGGCTGCGCAGCATGCGTCCACCCTGCATCATGGCGCCGCCGATAATGCCGTTGGCGACCCGGACCAGCATCGCATCGGCGACTAGGTGCTCATGGTCGCTCATCTGCGTCGCCTCGAGCATCGACATATTCAGGTTGTCAACGTGGATCGGAATGCCGAGCATTGCACCGAGTTCGCGGCCGACGGCAACGTCCTGCCATCCAAGCGCCATTGAGTCGATGAGATGCTGACGCTCGAAATCGACCTCTCCGGCACAAGCAACCGTTGCTCCGAGCAGGCGATGCTTGTTGCTCAAATGCCTGGCACAAAGCTTTTGGGCGGCGGCAGCCAGAGATTTGAGCGTCGCGACAGGCGAGCGGCGATCTTTGTCGGAGACGCGCTCTTCCGCGATGATGTGACCGTCGGCGCCGGCGAGTGCAACGGATTTTCCCGACGCGTTCAGCACGATGCCGAGCACGTAGGCACCGGTCGGATCGATCCTGACCTCCGTTCGGCGCCGGCCGGGGCCGCCGCGAGCCGTACGCTCTTCGCCGTCGATGACGAGATTGAGTCCGACAAGTTCTCGAACGATGCGAGTCACGCTCGGCGGCGTCAGGTTCGTTATATCGGACAAGGCGGTGCGTGAAATTGAGCGATAGCGAACGATCGCTCGCAAGACCCGTGAGCGATTGGTCATTCTCAGCGCTGATGCAACACCACTCGGGGAACTCATCGCACGATCTCCAATAATTTCTTTCTGTAAGAAATTAGGTCGCCGAAGTCAAGCAACGCGGAATAGTCGGTTGTGATAGCATTTTCGCCAGAGTCGAGATTGATTGGCCGGATCCTGTAAAAGGCGCCCCGGCGGCATTGTTGGAGATCGAGGTTTCTTCACCCTTGTGATTTCATTGTTCGTGACGCTCGTCCGATGAGCTAGAGTCGTGGCGAGATCGTGTACAGCTCAATTTAATCGCCTGTCGAAGCTCTTAAGGATGCCATGAATGCTGCGTGAAATTTTGGACGTGCTCGACTATCTGGACGATGCACGCAATGGTGCCGAGCCATTCCTGGAGTTGTTGCCGGAGGGCCCTCAGCGTGCCGAAATCACGCCGTTCGAAAGCGACATCGGCAAGACTGACTTCATCAAGATCCTGTTTCCCGGTACGTCAGGCAAGAGCAATGGCGGCGATGCGCCGACGACGGGGATCATCGGCTCGAACGGCGGCTTGCGTCTGCCGGGTCCCTATCCGGGGCTGGCGTCGGATGCGGATGGCTGCATCGTCGGTCTCGCGGCGGCATTGCACATGGCGCGTGCCCGCGCACGCGGGCAGGAACTGGCCGGCGATGTTCTGGTGTCGACACACATCTGCCAGCAGGCGCGGCCCGTGCCGCATGACCCCTATCCGTTCGTCATGTCACCGCTGCCGAGCAGTGAAAAACACCCGCGCCTCGTCGATGAGCGAATGGATGCAATCCTGACGCCGGAAACCTGCAAGAGCAACAAGATGCTCTCGCACCTTGGCTTTGCCGTTACGCCGCCCGTGCGCGAGGGGTTCATTCTGCGACCGCACGCATCGATCCTGCACATCATGGAGATGGTGACCGGCAAGGCGCCCGTCGTTTTTCCGATAACGATGCAGGATGTGACGCCCTATGAACTGGGCGTGCATCATATCTGCGGCATGGTGTTGCCGAGCATCTTCTCGACAGCGCCGGTGATCGGGGTACCGCTGGTGACGGCCAGCCAGACGCATCCGTCTGCGACCGGAACGCAGCAGCCGATGGTCCTCGAGGCAACGGCACGGTTTTGCATCGAGGTGGCGACGTCCTTCGGCAATGGCGATTGCGCGTTCTACTACGCCAGCGATTTCGAGGGGATGGTCGAGTCTTTCGGTGCGATGCGCGGCTGGCA
>JBPCVZ010000312.1:0-5986 GCA_051010015.1 Hyphomicrobiaceae bacterium | reverse complement strand
GCCCCCGCCAGCGCATTCAGACTCTTCACGCGCTTCTCCATCTCGTTGAGATTTAACTGTGATGGGCGATCACAGCTGGATCGTACGTGAGCGCCGTATTCCACACCAACGAATTCGAAAACAGCGTTTACGATGATTTAGCGTTCATGCTTAACGCCCGTAGGGCGCCTTTGGTGTGGCAGGTTCCGGGTCGGGCCAAATGACAAACGCCACGCATGTTGCGTGGCATTTGTCGCGTCGAGTGACAATGTCTAGGCCGGCGTGAACATCGGCACTGGCGGCCCGTCGTCGGTGTCCTTGAATACGACCTTGACCTTCTGGCCGATGCTGATCGCGTCGAGGTCGGTGTCGACGATGTTGGTCATCATCTTCGGCCCCTCGGCCAGCGTGACATAGGCGATGGCATACGGGATCTTCGAGCGCTTCATCACCGAGAAACTGTAGACCTCGCCGGTGCCGGCGGCCTGCTTCAGTTCCGTCTGGTCGGAAAAGCAGTGCGGGCAGATCGCGCGCGGATACCAGTGCGTCTTCGAGCACGATTTGCACGAGCCGATCATGAGCTTGCCGTTACGGGCGGCGGCCCAGAACTCTTCGGTTTCCGGGTTCGGCTGCGGAGACGCGATTGTGCGGGTTTCTGACATCGGCGTTACTCCCTTTCCATGATCAATGTCGAGCTGCAATGGCGCGTCCCGATCGAGCCGCCGGTGCCGTGGGCAAGGGCGATGTCGCAATTCGGAACCTGGACCTTTTCGTGCGCCTCGCCGCGCAGTTGGCGCACCGCCTCGATGACCTTGGTCATGCCGCCACGGTTGGCCGGGTGGTTGTTGCACAGGCCGCCACCGTCGGTGTTGAACGGCAGCTTGCCGACGCCCGAGATCAGGTTGCCGTCGGAGACGAACTGGCCGCCCTTGCCCTTTTCGCAAAAGCCGATGTCTTCGAGCTGCAGCAGCACCGTGATGGTGAAGCTGTCGTAGATCGAAGCGTATTTGACGTCGCCGGGCTTGACCTTGGCCTCCTCGAAGGCGCGCGGGCCGGAGAAGCGGCCGGCCGTGTAGGTGAGGTCGGTGTCGCCGTTGTCCTGGCCCTTGACGTGCGAGGCGACGCCGCGGATTTTGACGAGCGGGCGCTTGAGCTGCTTGGCGATGTCGGGATGGACGACGACCAGGGCGCCGCCGCCGTCGGAAATCACGCAGCAGTCGAGACGGTGCAGCGGTGTCGTGATCATCGGCGAGTTGACGACGTCTTCGACGGTGACGACTTCGCGGCGCATGGCGTGTTCGTTGTACTGCGCATGCGTCGATGCGGCGACGCGGATCCAGGCGAGCTGCTCGGACGTCGTGCCATATTCATGCATGTGGCGCATCGCGGCCATCGCGTACATGTTGGTGACGACGGGTGCGAAGGGGAACTCGAACGCGACGTCGGGGGCGTGCTGGTTATACACGCGCGGCGCGGTGCCGGTTGCCATGCCTTCCGCGGCGGGACGGCCGGCGAGCGTGATCAGTGCGATCTTGCAGCGGCCCTCCGCAATCGCCTGGGCGGCGTGCTCGACATGAACAACGTAGGACGAGCCGCCGGTGTCGGTCGAGTCGACGTAGTTCGGCTTGAGGCCCATGTAGTCGACCATGTTGATCGGCCCGAGCCCCGGTGCATCACCGGCACAGAAGTAGCCGTCGACGTCACTGTGCGAGAGGCCGGCGTCATCGAGCGCGCCCTTGGCGACCTCGGCATGCAGCTGCGCGAGCGATTTATCGACCGCCTTGCGCGTCGGATGCTCGTAGGCGCCTGCGATGTAGGCTTTCCCATGGATACTCATCGGTCGGTTCGTGCCTCCTTCAATTTGGGCGCGGACGCCGCGCCGAATGGCATGCTTCGAAGCTATCGGGGCGCTCGGTAGGCTTCAAGGTCGGGCGGCTGATGGTGACAGGTTGCGCCGGTAAATCGGCTATCTGATCGGGCATTGTCCGCGGCTGCGGTGCGCAGAGTCCAAAATAATCCTGCAGATAACGTCTCGTTTACCTTGCTCGCCCATAGTGTCCTGAACCGGGGCAGTCATCATGTGTGTTTGGATGATTGCAGCAATCTCCCTCCGGCGCCGTCTTTTGTTAGTTGCGTTCAGTTGAGTTGAGTAAATCATGTCCAAGCGCGTCCTCATCGTCGATGACGATCCGGCACAACGTCGTATTCTCGAAGAAGTCATCAAGCGGCTTGGCTATCCGACCAAAACCGCTGCATCGGGCGACAAAGCGCTCGACATCCTGCTTGGCCCCGACGCCGGCGGGATTTCACTCGTTCTGCTCGACCTCGTCATGCCGGGTACCGATGGCATCGAAGTCCTCAATAAGCTGAATGGTAAACCGGGCATTCCGCCCGTCATCGTGGAAACCGCGAACGGTTCGATCGATGCCGCGATCAACGCGATGCGCGCGGGCGCCGTCGACTTCGTGGTCAAGCCGGCTTCGCCGGAACGCCTCGAATGCTCGATCAAGAACGCGCTCAAGATCGAACAGCTCTCCGGCGAAATCACTCGGATCAAGAAGAAGGTCCAGGGCAAACTGACCTTCGCGGACCTGATCATTTCCACCGACACGATGGAGCGCGTCGTCTCGCTCGGCAAACGCGCCGCCGGCTCCAACATCCCGGTGCTGATCGAGGGCGAGTCGGGTGTGGGCAAGGAATTGATCGCGCGCTCGATCCAGGGTGAGAGTGAACGCGCCGGCGGCCCGTTTGTCGTCGTCAACTGTGGCGCGATCCCGGAGAACCTGATCGAAAGCACGCTGTTCGGCCATGAAAAAGGCTCGTTCACCGGCGCGCATGAGAAGCGCATCGGCAAGTTCCAGGAAGCCGATGGCGGCACGCTGTTCCTTGATGAGGTCGGCGAGCTACCACTCGAAGCGCAGGTCAAATTGCTGCGCGCGCTGCAGGAAGGCGAGATCGATCCGGTTGGCTCCAAGAAACCGGTCAAGGTTGATTTCCGGCTGATTTCGGCGACCAACCGCGACATGATTCAAAGGGTCAAGGACGGCAAGTTCCGAGAAGACCTCTATTACCGATTGAACGTGTTCCCGATCTGGGTGCCGCCGCTGAAAGAGCGGCTTGGCGATGTGCCGCAGCTGGCGATGCACTTCCTTGCGCGCTTTGCGGCCGAGGAAGGCAAACGCGTGAGTTCGGTCAGCGATCAAGCCATGCAGCTGCTTTCGCAGTACGCCTGGCCGGGCAATGTGCGCCAGCTCGAAAACGCGATGTTCCGCGCGGTCGTGCTCGCCGACGGGTCTGAGCTCGGGGTTTCCGAGTTCCCGCAGGTCGCAGCGCACGTCGCCGGCTTCGACGCGGTCGTACCGCCGGCCCCTGCACCGGGACCAGCCCCTGGCTCGTTTGAAGGCCCGGCCTTGCTCGGTGCCGAAGGCAGTGTACCGAGGACCGTTGAAGTGCGCGGTGGCGCCGCCGGCGGCTCGATCGGCATCCCGGCGGTTTCCGACAGCGGCGATATTCGTTCGCTTGACGCGATCGAGGCCGATATGATCCGGCTCGCGCTTGGTCGTTATCGCGGCCATATGACGGAAGTTGCCAAGCGTCTCGGCATCGGCCGGTCGACGCTCTACCGTAAAATGCAGGAATACGGTCTCGAAACGCGCGTCGGCTGAGGTTGCGGGCAGGCGTTCGTCTTTCACCACGAGTCCCCCAGATTCCTGGTGTCCAAGCACCCGGGCCGGCAACCGCTGGTCCGGGTGTCGTATTTTGAGATCGGCGCAAGCACCAGACAAGCGTGCCGCGCCATGATCTATGTCAACGGACGGCTTGGTTCGCCTGTAGACGCGCGCCTGCGCTCCATCGATGAGCGGGAAGCTAACCAACAACCTTTTGAACAAGCTTGTTTTTCTGATTTGGCAAATCTCGACGACAATCTGGCCACACCAATGCGGTCAAATGTCCGGCCTTGTGCCAAAGTGTGCACACGATCTGGTGCCCGGACCGCATTGTCATTAAATAGTTACGCAAACGACATAAGGACGTAACCCGCATGCATGCCGTACTTCGACTTTCTGCCGTTTCCGTCGCGATTCTCACAATGCTCGCCCCGGTGCAGGCGGTCGAACCGCAGGCGCCCGATAGATTGATTACGGCCGAGGAGGCCGTTCTGATCGCGATTCGCTCGCGGCTGACGAATGTCAGGGTGTCACGCAAGCCGACGCAGACCGAGAAGGGCGCTGCCATCGACCGGGCCGGCCTCGCGAAGTTCTATGCGACACTCGGCGAGCAGGGCGATGTAGGTGGCGAAACCGGGCGGCCATTGTGGGTGACCCGGACCGGCCTGACGGATCAGGCGCAGGCGGCGCTGCGCGAAATCAACAACTCGCCGGAATGGGGGTTCTCGCCCGACCATTTCGACATGCCGGAACACGCTTTTGCCGGCAGCGAGCCGTTGTCGGCGCGCGAACTTGTCAACCTCGAGATGCGCACCAGCCTGGCGATCCTGAAATATGCTCGGTTTGCCCGTGGTGGGCGCATGGACCCCACCGATCTGTCACTCGATATCGACCGCAAGCCACCCTTGCTGCCGGCGAGCGATGTCCTGCGCGGTGCCCATGAGGCGGCCGACGTCGCAGTGTTCCTGCAGGGCCTGCACCCTAAACACGACCAGTTCGTCAAGTTGCGGGCCGCCTACCTGAAGGCGCTCGAGGATGAAGCCGACGGCATCGAACCGGTGGTTGAGGAAGAGACGCGCCGGGGCAAGAAGCGGCGCAAAAGAAAACGCAGCCGGACACCGCTGTCGAAACGCCTGCTCTACAACATGGAAATGTGGCGGTGGATGCCGGAGGACCTCGGCGATGTCTACGTGATGCCGAACATTCCGGAATTCCGTATCCGGGTGATCAAGAAAGACCGGATCATTCATAGTGAGCGGATTGTTGCCGGTAAGGTGGCGAACAAGACACCGGTGTTCTCCGACGAGTTGGAGACGGTCGTGTTTCGCCCGAACTGGGGTATCCCGAACTCGATCAAGGTCAAGGAAATCCTGCCCAAGATCCTGAGCGGCAAAGGTATCGAGCGACAAGGCTTCCGGGTGCAAGCGGCAGGACGCGACATCGATCCGCGCACTATCAACTGGTCAACGGTTGATATTCGCAACTATCACATCTACCAGCCGCCGGGCCGGCGCAACGCGCTGGGGCTCGTGAAATTCCTCTTCCCGAACAAGCATGCCGTGTACTTCCACGACACGCCGTCGAAATACCTGTTCAAGAAGAAATACCGCGCCTACAGCCACGGCTGCATGCGGGTGCGCGATCCGATGAAGATGGCGGCCGTGATCTTCGGCGAAGACCGGGGCTGGACGCAGGCCAAGATCGATGAACTGGCCGCATCCCGCGTCAACAATCGCCAGATCCGGCTGAACAAGAAAATACCCGTCCACGTCACCTACTTTACGGCGCGGGCCAATCAGGATGGCGAGATTGAACTGGTCAAAGACGTCTATGGCCACGAAAAGCTGATCCAGAAGGGCTTTGACGGTCTGGCCCACACCATCGTCAAGCCCAACCGCAGCCTCGATAAATACCTTCGCGATCGCATCGGGCGCAGCGAAATTGCCGACAACCGGGTGCGGCGCAGGCGCAGCCGTGACTGGATGCGCAACATCTGGGGTAACTGATCCGGCGGCGCCGCGCGCGGCGTTGCAATGGCCAGGCGACGGCGCGAGATCAGGCACGCCGGCCAGTAAAACCGAACAGCAAAGCCCGATCAGGATGCCAGCCTTCGCGATTACCCGGCCCTGCAAGCACGGACTGGCGCGGTATGAACAAGCATCGATGGCGACCGGGCGACGGGCCAGGGCAGCGAAGATTGCCACTGGCAACTCGCGTGAAGCGATGGTTGGTTGATATTGCAGCCCGCGACCAGCGCATGCGCCGGATGGCTCTTAATCGCATATTCGCCGATCACGCCGCCGATGGCATCCTGTGTCTGGTTCCGTTTGGCGATCACA
>JBPCVZ010000311.1:0-3137 GCA_051010015.1 Hyphomicrobiaceae bacterium | reverse complement strand
GCACCATCCTCGACTGGCACACCGGTTTCGCAACGGCACTCAGCGCAACCGGCGCCAAGCACGGCCTCGAGCGCAACTGGCACGACATCACAAACGACCTGCGCCGCCGCGCGCTCGGCAAGATGCTCAACCTCGGCAAGGATTCACCGCCCACCTACAATTTCGACGGCTCGCACCGCTCGACGCTCGATGAGCTGCTTGGCGAACACGACCTCGAAGTGTTCACCGAGGAAGAACGCCACGCGATCGCTTACGACGCCGCCCACAACTTCGAATGCTGGCCGGACTTCCCCGCCGTGCTGCCGAAGCTGCGCGAAAAGTACATGTGCGCGTCGTTTACGATCCTGAGTTTCCGCATCATCATGGACACGGCGCGGCGCAACGGCCTTTCGTGGGACGCGGTGTTTTCCTGCGAGGCGATCGGCAAATACAAGATTTTGCCCGAGGCCTACGAGACGGTCGCCCACTACCTGCAACTCAAACCGTCCGAGATCTGCATGGTCGCCTGCCACAATTTTGATCTCGATGCCGCCAAGGGGGTCGGCTTCAACACTGCGTTCGTGCGCCGACCGCGCGAGTGGGGCAACGACGCGCCGCCGGATCCGGAACCCAATCCGCAGCACGACATCATCGTCGATGACTTCCCGTCTCTCGCCGCGGCCTTGGGCGTTTCGATCTAAGGCATGGCCCGCCCGGTCATCCGTGATGCGCGGTCTCCCTACAGTTATCGGGACGACGCGCGCGTGCCGGATTTTCCGGACGATCATCCGATCATCGTTTTCGATGGCCACTGCGTCTTGTGCTCGAAATGGGCCCGGTTCGTGATCCGGCATGACCGGCAAAAGAAATTCAAACTGCTGGCCGCGCAGTCGTCGCTCGGCCACGCGCTCTATGAGCACTACGGCCTCGACCCCGTCGATTATAAAACCAACATCTTGATTGCCGACGGCGTCGCCTGGTTCGAGTCCGAGAGTTCCGTCCGCATGCTCGAAGGCCTCGGCGCGCCGTGGTCCTGGTTTGCGATCACGCGCATACTGCCATGCCTTATCCGCGACCGCGCCTATGCCGTTGTCGCCCGCAACCGTTTTCGACTGTTCGGGCGCCGCGAGGTGTGCTTCGCGCCGACCGACGATATCAAAGAGCGTTTTCTCGAGTGAGCGGACTTGTCAAACTCGCCAAGCGGGATCATCGTAAATGTGGAGGGTGTGTTCTCGTCAAGCGACAGGTGCTGCCATCAAAGAAGACGACATCGACCCCAGGATATTCGAGCTTTATGACGCCTATTGCCATAGCGCCATGGCGCGCCGCGAGTTCCTGCAACGCGCCGCCGCAATAACCGTGATTGGCGGATCCGGACTTGCCATGGCGCAGGCCCTGCTGCCGCAATACGCCCAGGCACAGACGATCTCATTCACTGACAAGCGCATCAAGGCACGCTATGTGACCTATCCCTCGCCAGGCGGCAATGCCGCTGCAATGCGCGGCTATCTCGTGCAGCCGGCCGGCGACGGCCCGTTCCCGAGCGTGCTCATCATCCACGAGAATCGCGGCCTCAATCCGTACATCGAAGATGTCGCGCGCCGCGCCGCCGTTGACGGTTTTCTTGCGCTTGCTCCGGATGCCCTGACGCCGTTTGGCGGTTATCCGGGCAACGACGACGATGGCAAGGTCATGCAAAGGAAACTCGACCGGGCGAAGATCCATGTCGACATGCTGAACGGTGCGAAGTTTCTCAAAGCGCACGCAAGATCGAACGGCAAGATCGGCGCGACCGGCTTTTGTTTCGGCGGCGGCGTGACCAACTATCTGGCCGTCGAGATGGGCGCCGACCTGCAGGCGGCTGCGCCATTCTATGGGCGCGCACCCGATACGGCGGGGGTCAAGAACGTCAAGGCGACCGTCGTTGTGCACTACGCAGAAGACGATCCCCGGGTCAATGCGACACGCGCTGACTATGAGGCCGCGCTGAAGGCGAACGGCGCCGACTACGAAATGCACACCTACGCCGGCACCCGGCATGGCTTCCACAACAATTCGACACTGCGCTACAACGAAGCTGCCGCCAAACTCGCCTGGCAGCGCACCATCGCCATGTTCAAGAAGCAATTGGCTTAGGCAATTCGCGCCTTGCGGCGCGAGCGGGGCCAGCCCCGCACCCCGCTTGGAGGCACAGCCTCCCAGACCCTCCGGCATTTCTTGTGAGCCAGGGTGGGACCGGGAGATCTCCTCCCGGGCGCGGTTTGGGGCGGCAGCCCGATGCGCGAAGCGCAATGCGAAGCGGGCAGCCACCGCGCAACCTCAATACTTCAACTTCGACCCCTTTCGGTTGCTTTGATCTTCGCGCATCTGCTTGCGCGACGTGTTCCACTTGGCACGGTCTCGGATCGTGGCCGCGGCCTTGGCACTGTTCTCCTGCAGCTTCTTGAGGCGCGTCGACTTCAGTCGATAAAGCCGCTGGCCACGCTCCAGTTCGGCGGCGTTGTCGCGCAGCACCTTGCGGGCCTCTTCGACCTTGCCTTTATCGCGCAGTTCAATCGCCTGACGGCTGCGCTTGCGCGCCTGCAGTTCAAGGATCGGCTCCATTACTTTCGGGTCGATGCTGCCGCGCACCTCGTCATCGGACGGACTGAACCGCCCCGCCACCGACTGTTCGATGCGACGACGCTCGCCGGACGACGGCGTATAATTCACCTCGACATCGACCAGGTCGGTCTCGCCGATCGGCAACCCGGCCGGCACTTTGAGTTCGAGTTGCAGCGAATACTCCGACGTGCCGTAAACCTGGTTGAGGCGCAGGCGGACTTCGTTACCGTTGATTTCACCTGGCCGGCCGAGCGTGCGCAACGGCGTCACGCCAGCTTTGGTGCGAATAATGATCTCGATGTCCTGGCCCGTCACCGACAGCACGTCGTCGAATTCCTGGTTGAAGATATCGCGCAAGTCGGCGGCAGTGCGCGCAAACGCATGGTTGCCGTCGCTGGTCCGCGCCAGTTCCGCCATCAGGTCTTCGTTGTAGCCGTTGCCGAGACCGATCGTCGTCACCGAGATGCCGGCACGGCCGAGCCGCCGCCCGAGCTTCTCGAAATGATGCGGCTTCGACGGCCCGACATTGGCCTTGCCGTCAGAAATCAGAATGA
>JBPCVZ010000310.1:0-15616 GCA_051010015.1 Hyphomicrobiaceae bacterium | reverse complement strand
CTCCGGTTCTCGGGGATCGGATTATCGCGGCTTCCGGCTCACCATTGTGGAGCATCATTCAGACCGGCGTTCGACCTGGCGGTAAGACTTACGCCAATGTATTGTTCTTCAACGGCGGCATGGGCGCAACCAACGGCGGCGATGGCCAAAGCACGTACTCCTGGCCCAGCAACATCTCGAACGTGCCGATTGAATTGATCGAGCGCAACAGCGCGCTGTTCGTCCATCACAAGAAACTGCGCGACGACAGCGGCGGCGGCGGACGCTATCGCGGCGGCCTCGGCCAGGAGGTTCATTTCGAGGTCCGCACCGAATCCCCGATCGGCATGATCTTCATGGCCGAGCGCTGCAAGATCCCGGCACCGGGCTTCGCCGGCGGCACGGCCGGCGGCAACGGCGAGGTGCGTATCGACGGCGAGATCGTCGACCACCGCCGCAACGTCGTCTTGAAGGATGGCCAGACCGTTACCTTGCGCACGCCCGGCGGCGGCGGTTTCGGTGACGCGAAAGAGCGCAGCGCAGAGGATCAGGCGCACGATCGCCTGGCCGGCTATAGTACGGATTAGATCTCGCGCGCTGGTGTATAGGCGGCATCGATCCGTTGCCGGGCTTCGTCTTCGGTCAACACGATCCATTCCTGCAATTCCGCCGCCATCAGGCCATGCACGGCGCGGACGAACCCGAGCACTTCCTCCGTCCGGCCATCCGCCGCCGCCGCCCGTGCCTGTGCCAGTCCGACCCTCTCCAGTTCCCGAAGGTTGCGCAGCGTGTTCTCATAGCGCCGCGCATTGCGCGCATTGTTGTTGATCATGGCCTGGGCCTGCCAGCCGCCGGTCAGTGCCGACCCGGCAATCACGACGAGCAGCGCGAGCTTCGCCAACACAGTTTCCGGCCAGTGTTGCCCCACCGCGCTGATTTTCTGCCAGATCCACAGGCTGGGTTCTTGATCCGTAATCGGCGCATAAGCCCGGCTCATCAGAAAAAGGAACAGCACCACGGAAACGACAATCAGAAAGCGGCTGAAGCCGTTGCCCCAAGCAGCCTCGTTGCGCAACTCCCGGCTGCGCTGCTCGAAATAGTCCCGCTGGACATCGAGCTGGTAGCGCCGAAAATACTCCAGCTGCAATGGCAGTGCGGCAAGCTCACCGGATTGCGCCTCTGCGGTGCTCGCGAAGACGCGCTCAAACAGCTGCTTGCGCGCCAGTTCGGCCCGTCCGCGATGGCGCATCCAATGATCCCGCCACATTTCGAGACGCAAGAACCGCGACGCACAGTACCCGATGAACAAGAAGGCAAAGACCAGCCCGTAGAGGGCGAACTCGGTACGGCCCGCCGACCACTGTCCGTCCGGCATCCACGCGTGCGGTGGAAAAAACAACAATACGATACCGACGGTGCCAAGCAGGAGGCAGAGTTGCATAAGAAACCCAGGTGCACCTTTACTCAGCCATGCGAACGTCTTGCGCAATCCTTTGAGCGGTCGCTTAAGCATCGGGCCGTCATGCAGCAGCGCCGCCAGCACCGCCGAAGCACCTGACAAAATCAATGCCGCCTGACCAAGTCCGATCTCCGATCCCGGCACCAGCCAGCTTGCCGGTGCGCCCCATTGACCGGGTGGAAAAACCGCGAGCGCCGCGCCGATGATGATCACATACGTCAGCCACCAGACCGCGATCTGGCTGCGAAAGATGAACTTCTTCTGCGCCTTTGCAGCAAGCGCGTCGTTGAGATTGTAGATCTCGATCGTGTCCTGCAAATCAGGCTGTTCGAGAATGCGCACCAATGGCGCCACTTTTTCACCCGAGCGATCGTGCAACTGTCTGGCATGATCTTGCGGCCTCAGAACATAGTCCGGCTCACCGCCCGCGTTAACGCCTATGGCATCGATCGCCGTGTCGGTCATGGTCTTCCGCCCTCTGCAAACAACATCCGCTACAAGCTCAGGATCCTGCCGGTGCCTTTTCAAATCCGCAGCCGGCACAGCCCCGCCGGAGTTGATTGGTCAGGCCACGCGACGCGCACTACCGTCCGCATCGTCGAGGGCGCTGCCCTGTTCCGCGAGGGTAACGCGCAATGATGCGTGCACAAATTTTCAAGACTTTGGTCACGGCCCTTGTGCTTTTCACGTCCCTGCTGGCGAGCGCGCCTCAAACCCAAGCCAAAAAGCTCGTGGCACTGACCATCGGCAACAACACGTACGCCAGCCCGCAAGTCAGCAAGCTCGATCGTGCCATCAACGATGCCCGCGCCGTCGCCAGCCTGTTGTCATCAGAGTTGGCGTTCAAGGATGGCATCGATGTGACCGCCCCCGTCCAAGCACGTGCAAACCAATCGCGCAGCGAGATTCTCAGGCTATGGTCGAAGGCGCTCAATCAACTCGAGCCCGACGACGTCATCGTCTTCTTCTATGCCGGTCATGGCACGGCGCACCTCGGCGAAAACTACTTGCTGCCAACCGACATCCGCGAACTCCCGGCCGGCACCGACGCCGACCTGATCAGCGACACGCTCTCCGCCCAGGCCGTTCCGCTGAGCACGCTCCTCGCGCGCTTCAACCGGCGCCGCGCAGCCCTCAAACGCGGCAAAGGCAGAACCGGCAAACGCGGCGGCATCTATGGCATCTTCATCATCGACGCGTGCCGCAATCCGATCGCTGAAAACCATCGCCGCTTCCTGCGCCTGCCGACGGGCCTGTCGCCGGTGCCGGCCCACGGTGGCTCCTTTATTCTTTACTCAGCCGCTGCCGGGCAAACCGCACTCGATCATCTCGGACCGAACGATCCGCACACACATAATTCAGTCTTCACGCGCGAACTCGTTCGCCACCTGAGGAGAAACAAAAACGGCAGCCTTTCGGAACTCGCAAAGGACCTCAAGACGTTGGTTTATAAGAAAGCGCTGGCCAACAAGGACAAGAACGGGCAGGACGCACCACACGATCAAACGCCGGCCTATTTCGACGGCTTCCTGCGCCGCACCACCATCACCGGCGACGAATTGCAAAGCGCTCAATTGACGCCACGGCAACAACGGCTGGCCCGCATCGTCGTCACCAGCACCCAGGAACGCTCGCTGATACGCGATACCCGCAGCCTGCAGAAGCAACGCGCAGCGGGCAGCGCCGGCGCAGGTAGCCAGTTCAGTCCGCCCAACAAGCAGTTGCGTGACTGCGACAAGTGTCCCGAACTCATCATCGTGACCGGTCGTCCTTTCACGATCGGCTCGCCCCCGACCGAACCCGGCCGGCTTCCCTACGAGGCTCAGGCCGCGGTCACGGGCGACCACGACTTCGCGATCGGCAAGTTCGAGGTCACCGTCGGTGAATGGCGCGCGTGCGCGGCGCAAGGCGCCTGCCCGGCCATTGCGATGCCCGCCCCGCGCCAAAACAGCCGCACGCAGTTGGTCCACAAGTCGGACCAGTTACCATTGACCAATGTGTCGTTCTCGCAGGCGCAGGCCTATGTGCGGTGGTTGCGCAAGGTTACGAAAAAGCCCTATCGCCTGCCATCGGAAGCAGAGTGGGAATTTGCCGCGCGATCGGCCGCCGTCGCGGGTGACTATCTGAAACCCTACAGCTTCGGCTCCAGCGCCAAGGCCGTGTGTACGTACGCCAATGGCGCGGACCGATCCTTGAAAAGCTGGCTGCTCGACGTCAACCGGTCCTGCGCCGACGGTTATGCACACCAGGCCCCGGTCGGCACGTTCCTCGCCAACGCGTTCGGCATTCACGATATGCACGGTAACGTCAAAGAATGGGTCGCGGACTGCTGGCACGGCAGCCATCACGGCATCGGCGGCTGGCAAGCCCGCAGCGGCTCCGACACGTGTCAAAGGGTCGTGCGCGGCGGGTCATGGCAATCGACGCTGCCGGCGTTGCGCACCGCGTGGCGCAGTCGCTATCTGCCATCGATCGCGAAGCGCTCGCTCGGTTTTCGCGTCGCCCGCGACGTCATCGCCGAGACCAAATCGGCCGATCGTCAATGATGATCAATACGAGACGTTGATATCGACCATCGCAAACGCAACGTCGGAATGGTCGAGTTGCCCACTGGCGAGCGCTTCTTCGAGGCCGGCCGCCATGCGCTTCAAGGCCTCGCCCAATCGCTGGTCCGCCCGGCCTGGCTGCGGGCTGAAGAACAAGCTCTGATCCGCCAGTTCCGCCAAGCGCGCCGTGCCGGGCGGAACCACGAGCACGACCAGCTTGCCGCCGTCGAACGCCACGAACTCGCTCTTGTCACCCGTCCCATGCGTGCTGATGCCGGCGCGATTGCCCCGCGCGACGCGGTGCCAACGGGCCGACGGGACGCGCTCGGGTGCGCCGTTGGCGTAGGGCGTCAGGCGCAGCGCGACGCCAAACGGGCTGATCAGAAAGATGTACGCGTTGCCTGCCACCTCGCTTCTCAGCTCGACAAGAATGTTCGAGCGATGATCGATCTCGGCCTTGCCGGTCACCGGACATCGGTCCCGCCCACGCGCCTCGGTCAGCGTGCAAACCGCCACGCGTACACGACCGTCCGCGCGCCCGACGACCGCCAGCAGGCGCCGCAGATCGGATCGCATCCATCGCTCACCGGAGCGAATCTGTGCCCGTGTCATGACGACATCGGAGCGCTTGACCGGCTGCACCTCGGCGACGACCGACCGGATCCAGTTGGCGTAGTGCGACACCCGGGTGTACACCGCGTGCTTGTTGGGGGCCGCGCAGATCTTCCGGTTGCCGTTGCGATCAAGGCCATCTGTCCCCCAGCTGGTCACGCCGAGCTGATAGGGACAGCCACCCTTGTCGAACACGACCAGGGGACCACCGCTATCACCGATGCAGCTGTCGCTTTGCGCACGCGGGTCCGACGCGCAGATCTGTCCGCGACCGATCGCGAGACCCGGGTAGGCTTGCTGGCATTGCGCATGCGGCACGGTGGGCACGTCGGTTTCCTGCAGGATGCGGGTCGCGGCAACCGCACGCGGTGCAGCGCGCGGAAACGCCAGCAGCTCGCTCGACAGCTTGCGCGGCCCGATCGGTGCGTTGTTTTGCGCCGTCAGTTTATCCGTGCGCCCTAACCCGGCGACCATCGCCGGCACCAGCATGTCGAGGGGTGGATCGGTTTCGGCATCGAGCGACAGCTGCATCCGCGCACCGGGCAGCGGACGCGCAAGGCGCAGCAGCGCAATATCGTGCCCTGTACGATCCGGACGCTGCACAAACGCACCGGATTGATTGGTGTGCAGATCGAGCCGGTCATAGCCGTTGTGTATTTCGATGCGGTCGACGATAGCGATCCTAAGTGCCTTCTCCCGAACGAGGTCGAGCGTCGCGTCGGGCGCCGGCCTTGCCGGTCCGGCAACCACCTGCAAACGACCGTCGCCCGTGAACCCCAGCGCGCGAAACCCGCCCTTGCCGGGAAATTCAGCGCTGAAGTCCTGTAAGAAGTTCTGAAAATATCCATCCGCATCCTTGGAGAACTGCCGATAGACGCAGTGCGCCGCTGTCAGCACCCAGCGCGGCGCGATCAGCGTGCCACCGCAGAAGTAGAAGGCCTTCCCGTTGCGGTTGGCAATGCGCAATGCAACGAACCCCGGCCACGCTGCAATCCTGGCGTTCTGGCCGTTGAACACTCTATCCGACGACGCAACATATCGCGGCCCGACACAGGATGACCCAGCGGGCGTCGCCGCGAGAGCAGGCAGGCTGACGACAGCGGCGAGCGCAGCGGCAATCCAACCCCTTTCGATCGACGCCCTCATCGCCTGCCATCCCCTTGTCGCTTCGGGCCTAGTGTCCGGATCGCCGCACGACACAGTCGCCGCTCGCATCGCACACCGTCACGTTGACGCTGAGTTCTCCGACGATCCAGCGCACCACACCGGGCGCCACCAGGCTGTAAATTCCGCCGGCCCCGCACTGGCCACCCGGATCAATCGCGCGTGACGTCAAAGCCGCTAGAAAATAGCGATTGCCGTAGTGGACGAACGCCGGCCCGCCACTGTCTCCCCGGCAACTGTCACCGAGACCGGCCTGGTCGGCGAGGACCGTTTCGCGCCCCGCCTTGCAGTCCACCGCATCGCTGATGCCCGGACCGCAGATCAGGCTTTGAATGGCCGCCTGCACATGCACCTTCTGGCCCGAGGTTCCTTTTTCGGTCAGACCAAACCCTACGAGCTGCATATCGAGGGTCAGCGGTGCGAACAACAAGGATGGTCCCGCCAAGGGCGCCGTCAGAATAGCGCCAAACGGCCGCGTCGCCGTATCGTGCAAGGCCGCCTCACTTGGTGCCAGGATCAGCCGCCGTGCATCGCCGCTGGCATTGTCCTGGAAATGCACGATCGCAAGATCGCGGCCGGCAACTGGCAGCGATGCCGCGGAGCAGAAATCCCGCGCATAAAGGTCGTAACCGATAATGTCGAACCGAGCCGTCTCGGTCTTCGGTACCGCCGCGCCGAACACGATCTCATCCGGTCGATCCGGCGCTTCGAGGGCCGTTCGCAAACCGCATACGCAATGCGCCGCCGTCAGCACCGCGCGACGACCGATCAGCGTGCCTGTGCAATAGGCTTTCTCGCCGCGCGCAATGGCAACGACATTGCGAAACTCGCTGGCCTTGACCGCACGCCCACCGACGATGCGCGCGTTGTTGCGCACCCCGGCAAGCATCCGCGCAATCATGCGCGCCGTCATGCCGTTTCGATCCTGGGCGGTAACCTGTACCGCATCCGTGAACGCTGGTTGCGCCGTGCGTTGTCGCGGTGTTGCCCGCGCCAGGTTGGTGCGCAGGATTGCCCAATAGCGCGCACTGCCGTGGCTGGCGTGCCGCCCCGCAAAGCCTTCCAGCGCCGCCAGGAACCGCTGTTGCGCCACGCGCGTTGCCTCCGTTTGGGGTCGCGTCAGCCGCGTCTGCGTTCGCGTCGTCTGTGCGTCCGCGTCAGCAAACGGCCACAGCAATGGTATGAACAGCGCCAGGAAGTTGGCGCAACAAATCCAAAACCGCGCGCGCAAAAGGCCTATGTCCGGCATTCCCGACAGGTCATCGCCCTCCATTGCCGTCTACCGCGTTGCGCAGTAGTTACGGCAGGCGTCCAGGGCAGGCGGAGAGCCGCCCTCGCGTCTGACGCATTGCTCGGCACACGACGTGCAGCGATGGCAGGCTGGTGCGCTTGCACTGCCCGCCGCACACTCGGTCGCACACAGCCTATTGGCGGAACCGAGCGGATTCGTGGCCGCCTGAGCGTCTTGGGACGGCTTGACCTGAGGCTTTTCTGTGGGAACGCGGTTGCCCGGCGTACGTGACGGCAACTGCAATTGCAGGGCGCTGATTTTCCGATTGGTTTCTTCGATACGCTCGGCAAGCTCCTTGAGCTGCGCATCGTTGCGATCGAGCGCTTGCGTCAAACGCGTCATCGCAATGCGCATGTCCGCCTGCTGTCGGCGTTGACGCTGTTGCACGGCATCCGACTCGGATGGTGCCGGTGCCTTGCCGGCAAGCTCGGCCTGCTTCGCCAGCTGGTCATTCAATCGCGCGAGCCGCGCAGACAGCTCGCTGAGTTTTTCCGATCGGACGTGCCGGCTGGCCGCCGCCTGCCGCGCCTGCGCACGCTTCAACGTGGCGAGGTCACGGCGCACGCTGCGCAGCTCGCGGACGACGTCATCGGACTTGGAAGCTGTCGTCATCCCGTTTGGCACGGCGGCGCAGCCGGCAACCGACAGGCCAAGTAGCGCCACACCGGCGCCTATACGCAACCAACGCACCATACCCGCTTACCAAATCGCCAGACGCCATCGCCACGAGGCGTGCGATGCCGTCAGAAAGTCCGACCGGGCGGTTGTCGCGCACACCGGACACGACTGTCCACCACGCTCGCCTGTCATTCCGACGTTCAGGGGCTCTTGTTGTGCGCCAGCCACGGCTGCCTGCAACGGACACCGCAGCCATGCGCACACGCATCAGTTGCGCAGGATAATTTTCGCCGTTGCCACTTTGCCGTCCTGCAACTCGCGAAAGGCATTGGCGCCTTCGCTCATGGGACGCTGCTCGGTCCAGTCGATCTCGCCGAACGTGCCGGCGGCAAGGCCGGCGAGCGTCTCGCGAAACTCCACCATCGTATAGGTATAGGTACCGATGAACGCGATTTCCTGCAGTGTCAGCTTACGGATATCCAAACCACCGCTGCCCGATGCAAGGCCGATATGCAGAATGGCGCCACCGGGTCGCGCGAGATGGCAGGCGGCCTGGCGAGAGCGTTCCCCGCCAAACGCATCGATAACCAAGTCAACACTGGACTCGCCCGGCTCATCGGCGCTGCCCGGCTCGTAGGACGTAAAGATGCCGGCGGCATTGATGATGTCACGGCGCAAGGCACTCGTTTCGGCAATCGCGATCGAGCCACCGCCGCGCGAACGCACGATATGAGCGGCGCCCATGCCGATGGCGCCGCCCCCGAGCACAACGGTGCGTGCCGCCGTCAACGGCATCGCCAGCGCCTTCTCGGCCAGGTTGACGGCGTGATACGACACCGCCATCGGCTCCGTCAGCGCCGCCGCCTCGTAGGGCATACCCTCGGGAAGCTCTATGATGTTCGATTGCGGGATCGTCACCAGCTCGGCAAACGCGCCTGGCCGCGGCATCATCGAAATGATCTGTCGGCTGCTGCATAAGTTTTGACGACCGCCGAGACATTCGTTGCAGGCGCCGCACGTCACAAGCGGATTGATCGCCACGCGCTTGCCGGCCATTGGCCCGTCGAGCACCTTGCCGGCGGCTTCGTGGCCGAGGATCAGCGGCGCGTTGCGGCGCTCGTCGTGGCCGAGATAGGCGTGCATGTCGGAGCCGCATATCCCGCACGCCGAGATATCGACCGTCACATCGGTTTCGCTGACCGGATCCGGTTCGTCACGGAATTCCAGGGACTCCGGACCGGTGTAAACGAGCGCTTTCATGACTGCCTCACTTTGCGGTGTAGCCACCGTCGACGGGAAGGATTTGACCGGTGACGTAACTCGAGGCGCGCGACGCCAGAAACAGGACCGCACCATCGAGATCCGTCATCTGACCGTTTCGCCCGATGCATGTCATCGCCGCATGGTGGCCGGCCGTTGCGTCATGGCCAAACACCGGCGCGGTGAGTTCGGTTGGAAAGAAGCCCGGCGCGATCGCATTGGCCACGATGCCACTTTCGCCGCCCGACCACGCCTCCGCCATCGCTCGCGTCAATTGCCCGATGCCACCTTTGGCTGCGCCATAGGCAATACCATTTGTGAACGCCCGGCTGGTCTGCAACGAAGCAATGTTGATGATGTTGCCAACCCGCGCCGCACGCATGCCCGGGACAAGCGCCTGCGCGAGAAAGAACGGCGCGCTGAGATTAAGTTCCAGTGTCGCCTGCCAGTCCGCAACCGATATCTCGTCGGCTGGCCGGCGTGGGTTCATGCCGGCGGCCGTGATCAGGATCGTCGGTGCGCCAAAGATATCGCTCGACGCATTTGCCAGCGCGGGCAGGCCTTCGAGGTCACCAACATCCCAAGGCAACGCCTGCGCCATTCCACCTTGCGCTTGGATCTCACCAACGACCGCGTCCAAAGCCTCGGCCCGTCGAGCCACGACAACGACCTGTGCACCTGCCCGCGCCAGAACGCCGGACAAATGCCGCCCGATGCCGCTGGACGCGCCGGTGACCAACGCCACCCTGCCGTCGAGCGAAAACAAATCGGTGACGAATGCGTTCATACACCAGCTCCGTTGATCGCGGCAACATGGGCTTCGATGTGCACCGTCTTGTTCACTTCAACACGTCTCGCCAAGAGTGATACTCCCCATCTTGCTGCCTTACCCTGGAATCGCCTTGCACGGCATCGATGGGCCAGGCCGGCCCCAAGCAATCCTGCTGAACACCGATCACTTGCCCGTTGAAGCGGATGCCGCCCGAGACGATTGTATAACGATCGCTGCACCGTTGGACGAATGAAGTGGTCGACGGCTTATGTCAATGATGAGACGTTTATGTATCAATAAGGGCGTCACCCGGTTGCATGTCTTTTGACCGCGGAAAACGAAGCGACTTGCCGGTGCCACCGACCAGACTTTGCATTGCACGCGCGCGTCCGCTACAACCAACCGGCAAGCACCCCCGACGAAATTGCCTGCAATTTAGGCAAAACATATAATCTGCACAGAAACTAGGCTTGAACGCGTTGGCGCCGCAATAGACCGGTAGCCCAAGAGCAACAGCAACAAGCCACTGAAGGGAGAATCACGCATGCGAAAATTGACAATGGGCCTGGTCGGCGCGCTGAGCGGTCTGTCGGTCATGTCCACCTCCGCGCACGCCTGCGGCGAGGTCAGCATCACGGAAATGAACTGGGCGTCATCGCAGGTCGTCACGGCCGTTGCCAAGTTCATCATGGAACAGGGTTACGGCTGCAAGGTCAAGAAAGTGCCGAGCGCCACGGTTACGGCGGTTGCCTCAATGGCAGAGACCAATCAGCCCGACATCGCCACCGAAATCTGGGTCAATTCTGCCGCGCTTTACCCAAAGCTCGTCAAGCAAGGCAAGGTTAAAACCGTCGCCAACGTGCTGTCCGATGGTGGTGAGGAAAACTGGTGGATCCCCCAATACCTCGCCGACAAGCATCCCGAACTGAAAACCATCGACGGCGTTCTCAAGAACCCGAAGCTGGTCGGCGGCCGGTTCCACAACTGCCCGACGGGTTGGGGCTGTCGCCTCGCGAACGACAATCTCAAGGTTGCCTATGGTCTCGAAAAAAGCGGTATCGAAGTTTTCGACCACGGCTCCGGCGAAACACTCGCGACATCACTGGCATCTGCCTATGCCGACAAGAAACCGTGGTTTGGTTACTACTGGGCACCAACCGCCGTCCTTGGCAAGTTCAAGATGGTTAAGGTCGACATGGGCCCGCACAATGCCGAGTATCACAAGTGCAACCAGAAGAAGGACTGCGCCACGCCGCGTAAGTCGTCCTATCCCTCGGCGCCTGTACTGACGGCCGTAACAACGACGTTCGCTAAGCGCGAGCCGGCCGTCGTCGATTTGATGTCGAAGGTATCGTTTACCAACGCACAGATGGGCGAACTGCTGGCCTGGAAGAAGGATGGCAAGAAAACCGCGGACGAAACCGCCGTGTACTTCTTGACCAAATACAAGGCCGTCTGGGGCGGTTGGCTCAACGCCGATGCCAAAAAGAAGCTGGCCGCACTACTCAAGTAGGCTGGGGAGAAACCATATCGGCGGGACATACAAGGCGTCCCGCCGAAATTTGCATATGATGTCAGAGACGATAAGCTGACGCTCAATGATGCCACAAGGCACGTACGTCTAGGGAGGCCGGCACCCCCGCTGGCCACAGGCCGGGGAAGATCCAACGCATGGCATATTACGACGGGTTGTTTAATTTGCTGGGCTTGCGCGACTGGTGCGATGCAGCCGGCAAAAAGGGCTCCATGAGCATGGCCGAGTTGCTCGCGAAAGCGAAGGGCACCAACGCCGAGACGCCATGGTGGGAAATCCCGTTCCCGTCGCTCGACAATCTCCACAAGGCCTGCAACTCGGTTCCGCGTACTGTCGATATGACCAGTGGCGTCGAGTCGGCGTTCCTCGCCATCAAGGGCGGCCTCAAATACGTTCTCGACCCGATCACACAACCACTGAGCTGGTTGCTCGACGGTTCGCTGGCTCTGTTCGTCAACATGCCGTGGTGGGTGCTGATTCCGGCAATTCTAGTCGGGACCTACTATGCGTCGCGCAACACCGCAGTTACGATTTTCGTGGCCATTTCGTTCCTTTTCCTCGCGTTCATCGACCACTACAGCTACTCGGTCGAAACGCTCTCGATCATCTTCGTGTGTACGATATTGAGTATTCTGATTGGCGTGCCGATCGGTATCGCCATGTCGAAGAGCGACACCATGCAGCGCATGACCATACCGGTCCTCGACATGCTGCAGACGCTGCCGTCGTTCGTCTACCTGATCCCGCTCATCTTCCTGTTCAGCGTGACCGAGTCGAAGCTCTACGGCATCGCGATCATCATGTATGCCATCGTCCCCGTCATTCGACTGACCGATCTTGGCATTCGGCTGGTCGACAAGGATGTGATCGAGGCGGCGGACGCCTTCGGCATGACCAGCCGGCAGAAACTGTTCGGCGTCGAAATCCCGCTTGCCATGCCCAACATCATGGCTGGCGTCAATCAGACGATCATGATGGCACTGGCCATGGTCGTGATTGCATCACTGGTCTCCGCCCCGGGCCTCGGCACCCTGGTGCTGCGCGGCATTCGCAACCTGGAATTGGGCGTTGGCCTCGTCTCCGGCTTCGGCATCGTGCTGCTCGCCGTCATCCTGGATCGCGTGAGCAAGGCCTCGTTGGCGCGCATTGACAGTTCAAAAGCAAGTTGAGGGCGCCAACATGACCAATGAAACGCCGAAAGTCGTCGTCCGTGACCTTTACAAGATCTTCGGGCCCGATCCCCAATCCGTTGTCGACCTCGCGCGCAACGGCATGAGCAAAACCGAGTTGCTCGAACAGCACGGCCACGTGCTCGGTTTGCGCGACATCAACGTCGACATGCAGGATGGTGAAATTACCGTCATCATGGGGCTGTCCGGCTCTGGCAAGTCGACGCTGATCCGCCATGTCAACCGCCTGATCGACCCGACCGCCGGCCAGATCCTGGTCGATGGCGAGGATGTCCTGACGTTCTCGGAAGACCAGTTGCGTGTCTTCCGCCAGACGCAGATGTCGATGGTCTTCCAGAAGTTCGCGCTGCTTCCACACCGCTCCGTTGTCCAAAATGCCGGCATGGCACCACGCACGCGCGGCGAGGCGGAAGCTGACGCCGACTTGGAAGCACAAAAATGGCTCGATCGTGTCGGCCTTGGCGGCTATGAAAACCACTTCCCGCACCAGCTTTCGGGCGGCATGCAGCAACGCGTCGGCATCGCCCGCGCGCTGACATCGAATTCGCCGATCATGCTGATGGACGAGGCGTTCTCCGCGCTCGATCCATTGATCCGCACCGACATGCAGGACCTGCTGCTCGAGCTGCAAAAGGACCTGCACAAGACGATCATCTTCATCACCCACGATCTCGACGAGGCACTGAAGCTCGCCGACCACCTCGTCATCCTCAAGGATGGCGCGATCGTCCAGCAGGGCGAGCCGCAATACATCCTGCTCAACCCGAACGATCCCTACATCGAGGATTTCGTCAGCGACATCAACCGCGCCCGCGTCCTCAAGGTGCGCTCGATCATGGCGCCGCTCGGATCGGCGAGCACGGACGACGCGGCCGGCGAAGTCGATGCCGACGACACCCTGGAGAATCTGATCGCCCAGTCCGGCGGCGACACCTCGCACAACTATGTCGTCACCAAGGACGGCCAGGCGGTCGGTGTGCTGGACATGAAAGATCTCGTGAAGGCACTCGTACCGCGAACTGCATCCGAGCAGGGTGTGCGCGGTCAGCCGACGGCGGCCTGACGGCCACGCCCATCAATCGTTGTCGGTGAGGCCGGCTCCTGCACCGCTGAGGCGAGACTCATCGCTGGCCGGAACGTAGGTCTTGTGCGCCAGCGCGGAAAGCCGGTCCCAGCCGCTGTCGTCACAAGCGGCTGGGTCGTAGCGCCTGACCAGACCACTGGCATCCCCGCAATCGAAATCACCGCACAGCCGCATAACAACCGTGCAGTCGCGCGGTAAGCTGCATTCGATTGGCGTAATGTCGGTGCCCTCGCCGATCGCGACCTCGACATCGGCGGCATGCAAGTGAACACCGACACCGTGCGCCTTCGCTGCTACCCCGGCCAACCCGACAAGCAAAGCCGGCTCATCCACATCGCCCAATGTGATGGCTTCTTTGGCACCCCCTGCCAGCAGCAGGTCGATCGCGGCCGGGCCGTCGGCGGCCGCCCGCGCTGCCTTGAATACCAACCCCTGACCGTCCGGCTTTGCCAAACTCTCACGCATTCCAACGGCAACAGCGCGCGATATGATTTCGCAGACCGGAAACCGCCGGCGCGCCATCCAGACACCCGCCGCAGCGATGGCAACCGCATGACCAACCGGGAACCCGGCGCCGACCGCCGCCTTCCTCAGCAGGCTCTCGAGTTCGTTCAGTGCGTACGTCACGATGCCTTATCCAGGGTCGGCATCCACCAGTCATCGGCGGTTCCGGGTTGGAGTTCATCGAACAGCGGCGCCCCTTGATAGAGCGTGATCCGGGTCCAGCGATCGGAACGGGGATCGAACTTCGAGGCCCCGAAGAACGACAGCTTGAGCCGCAGCATATCGATCGGCAAGCAGGTCCGCGCGATGAGATTGTCACGAATCTCGCTGTAGGGATGGCTTGCCGCCGTCTGGACACGCGTCACCGCGTAGCGATGCTCGGGATGACGCAGCAGGAACGCCGCCACCGTCTCACCCTGGTCCGTTGCGGCCAAATCCCTGGCCAGCGCCTGCACCTGCCGTGCAATATCCAGCGGCATTTCCAGCTCGGCACCGTCCTCCTCGTCGCGCAAGCCGAGCCGCGGTTCGAGCTTTTCTTCCGACACGTACCAGAACTGCGCTGTCTCTGCCTTGTCTGCAAAATCGATATCAAGCGCAAACCCGAATGCTGCCTTGAGATGGCGGGCAAGCTCGGCAACGCGCATCGCCGGCAGCAAGCGCGGTTCGACATCGGATGACATCGTCGCGACAACGTCGTCGACCAGATCACCGTGCGGTTCGAGAACCAGCGCGACGATCAGCTCCTGGCATTCGAGCGAATAACGCTGCGCCCGCTCCAGCAGTCGCTGCCACGGGTATTGCGCCTGCCAGAACGCGTCGTCCAGGCCAGCGCGAAAGTCCGGCATCTCGCAGCGCAATGTCGCGATGCGATGCATCTGACGTTCATCATCGACGGACCATTGCGCGAGATGCCGCTCCATGCGCGCCAACAGCTGCTGCGCCCGCGCTTTGGTTTCCGCAGAAGCCGTTTCCAGCGCCCGCACCCGCGCCAGCGCCGTTTCACGCGCCATGATCCAGTTGTGCAACAGGATCGGATGAGAGACCAGGAACGGCGCCATGCCGAGGCCAGTGGCGTTGCCAATGCCGAGAAAGCGCTTCAGCTCCTTGTCCAGCGGTACGAACCGTTCCGGATTTCGTCGCTCGGCGACGTGCTCGACAAGATCATGGGTGAAGCCGCGGATCAGCCAAACGAGCAGCATCTCGGCGGCAAACGGACCGTCGAGGCCGGGCCGGCCTGCAATAACGCCTCGATCCGCGATGCCGAATTTTCCGTTGCCGTAAACCGCAGTTGTGCGCATCAAATAGCCGATCCCACGCACCTGATCGATGTCCGGCTGCCGGCCCGATGCGAGGCGCTCGATGACATGCGAGAACAGCCGCACCGACTTGTTGGCACGACTGAGGATCAGGTCGCGCTCATCGAACCGCCCGGCTTCCTGACGCGGCGCATTTGCCGCCAACCGGTCGAGATCATCGTCATCCGGCACACCATCGAAGAGCACGTAGCTCGTATCCCAGGCTTCGGCGATCACCCGGTCGGTGCGCTTGTCTTCAGGCAGGTCGGTCGCAAACGCCACCAGGCTGTAGACATGATCTGCCCAAC
>JBPCVZ010000309.1:0-3099 GCA_051010015.1 Hyphomicrobiaceae bacterium | reverse complement strand
TTGGTGCGTAGAAGTGGAGTGAAACGATGTCGAAGATTTCCACGAGGCTGATCGCCACGTCGCTGGCGTTAGGGTTGTGTACGTGGTCGGGAGCCAGTCACGCAGCCAACCTCAATTTGTGTGGCGGGAGCCCGGGCGGACTTTGGTCGTTGCTGGGCGCGGGCCTCGACTCGGCGGCAAAGGCTGCCGACCCGAACACAACCATCACCTATCAAACCTCGAGCGGCGGTTATGCCAACGTCGTCCAGGTCACAAAGAAGAAGTGTGACCTTGGCATCATCCACGTTGGTGAAGGGGTTCAGGCCACCAAGGGCCGCACGCCGTTCAAGTCACCGGTGTCGGACTTCAGGGTCTTGATGGTGATGTACGACTGGGCGCCGATGCAGTGGATCGCGACCAAGGCGTTTGCTGACAAGCACGGCATCAAATCACTGGCTGACATCAAGGCGAAGAAGCCGGCGATCAGGCTGATCCTGAACCGCCGTGGGATCCTGCCATCGCAGTTGGGCGAGCTCAATCTCAAGGCGGCCGGCGTCACGCTCGACGACATCAAGAAGTGGGGCGGCAAGATCGAGTTCCAGGGTTCCAAGAATGCGTCGGAGATTATGCAAAACGGTCGCGCGGACCTGTGGGCCAATGCCGTCTTCGTTGGCAGTGGCAAGATTCGCAAGGCCGCCAAGTCCGTGCCATTGACGTTGCTGCAGCTGCCGCAGGCTTCGATTGATGCCGCTGTAAAAGAATTCGGTGCCCAGCCCTGGACGATCAAGGCTGGCGGCTATGCCTGGCAGAAGGAACCGATCAAGACGCATGCCGCGCGTGCCGTGCTGATCGTTGCCAAAGACATGCCGGACGATAAAGCCTATGCACTGACCAAAGCGGTCGTGACCAACTCCGGCAAAGTTCAGGGCGTTCACAAGGCCATGAAGGGTTTCACGCCCAAGCTGATGGGTGGCCTGACCGAACTGCCGTATCATACCGGCGCCATCAAGGCCTACAAGGAAGCAGGTGTCATGAAGTAACGCGGGCGGCGTGTTACGCGATCCACGCAACCTGCTCGGCATGAGGGTCTGATGTCACTGTCTGGAACGGTCTCCGGCCTGGCACGGCTGGCAATCTCAACAGGCGGTCGGCGCAGACCCGAAGGCTTCCTTGGCATCGCGGTACGCATTTACGCGGCGCTTGTCGCCGTTTGGGTGGTCTATCAGGCCACCCTTTCATCGATCGATGTTCTGGCGCTCTCGATCATCTTCGTGTCGATCATGCTCGTTCTCGTCTTTCTCATGTATGGGGCGAGCGAGCAATCACACGAAACACAGCCAAGCTGGTTCGACTGGGTCCTCGTCCTGGCCAGCGTGGTCACCGGGCTGTTCTTCATCTCGAATATTTCAGAGATCGCGACACGCATCAGTTTGTTCGACGAGCTCAGCGCGCAGCAAAAAATCTTTTCCGCCCTGATGGTTCTCCTGACGCTCGAGGCGACGCGGCGCACCGTCGGCGCCGGGCTCATGCTGATCGTCATCCTTTTTATCATCTACAACCTTTTCGGCGACCGGCTCGAGGGCGTGCTTCAGCACGGCGAAATTTCGATCGGCCACTTCCTCGATATCAATGTCTTCACCACCGACGGACTGTTCGGGATTCCGATCCGCGTTGCGGCAACCTATGCGTTCGTATTCGTCATGTTCGGAACGTTCCTTGAAAAAGCGCGGGGCGGCGACTTCTTCTTCGATCTGGCTGCGATCATATCCGGTCGCAGTGCCGGTGGTCCGGCCAAGGTTGCCGTATTTTCGTCGGCGCTGTTCGGAACGGTTTCCGGCAGCCCGACGTCGGATGTGGTGACGACCGGGTCGATCACAATTCCCATGATGAAGCGGCTCGGTTATCCCGGGTCGCTGGCCGGCGGCGTCGAAGTCGCCGCGTCGACCGGGGGCAGCCTGTTGCCGCCGATCATGGGGTCGGCAGCATTCATCATGGCCGAGTACACGGGCATCCCCTACTCGGAGATCATTGTCGCGGCCTTGATCCCGGCATTGCTCTACTACCTCGGCGTATTCCTGCAGGTGCATCTCAGATCGGTGAAGATCGGTCTTGCGCCGCTGCCGAGTGATCGCGTCCCGAGCCTTTCGACAACGCTGATCAATGGCTGGATCTACATCGTCCCGATCGTCGCAATCGTCGTTGCCCTCGTGCAGGGGTATTCGCCGACCTATGTCGCCTGTTTCGGCACGATCGCAGTCATCGTTGCCTCGCAGTTCCGTAAGGACGCACGCATCACACCCCGCGGGTTGTTTGATGGCTTGGCTGATACGACGATCAGAATGATCGGTGTGACGGGCGCCTGTGCCGCCGCCGGCCTTGTCATCGGTGGCATTACGATGACCGGCCTGGCAACAAAGTTCTCCTATCTCGTACTCTTGTTTGGCAGCTCGAGCGTCCTGCCCGCCTTGATGATCGGCGCTGCGGTTACAATAATCCTCGGCCTGGGTATGCCGACGCCGAGCGCGTATGTCCTCGCCGCCGTCCTGATCGGCCCGGTTCTCGTCAACGAGCTCAATGTCCCGGTCATGGCGGCCCACATGTTCCTGCTCTACTATGCAGTGATGTCGGCGATGACGCCGCCGGTAGCCGTCGCCGCCTATGCTGCTGCCGCGATAGCGGGTGACAATCCGCTCAAGATCGCAGCGACGGCGGTCATGTTTTCGATCGTTGCGTTCCTGATTCCGTTTGGCTTCGTGCACAATGCGGGACTGTTGATGATTGGCAACCCGGTGGAAATTGTCGCCGCGGTTCTGGCAGCCATCCTGGCAGTGGTTTTTTTGGCCATCGCCACTGAAGGTTTCATGCGTGCCCAGATCTCAAATCCGCTGAGAGTTCTCCTCGCTGTTGCTGCCCTGGGAATGCTCTCGCCGCTTGGTTGGTGGACGATCGCCTTTGCCGTAGTGGGCGGTGGGATTGTCGCTGTCTTGTGGAGAGCGCATCCCGTGACGCAAGGCAGCACGTGAATGTCGTCCGATCGTTGCTGTCGCGCGCCGGCCCGCGAAGGTGGCAGCGAATTGGTAGAGTGCTTGGAAGCCTTGTCATGCCTGCGGGCAGCGACGA
>JBPCVZ010000308.1:0-5157 GCA_051010015.1 Hyphomicrobiaceae bacterium | reverse complement strand
GGGATGACCACGCGACGTACTTCGGCGATTTCCTGGCGCGCGCCGGCGATGGCTGGCAGCATTCCGTGCTCGACAGCGTCGATGTCGTTGCCGCCGACACCGACAAGGTCCACCTCGACGTCCGCTTCACGCGCTACAAGACCGACGACACGTCGCTTGGCAGCTTCCGCTCGCTGTGGGTGATCGCCCACCTCGACGGCACGTGGGCGGCGCAACTGCGCTCGTCGTTCGCGGCCTGAGGGTCGTCACAGCAGTTCCTGGTAGATGGCGTGGTTGTCGTCATCAAAACACACGAACGCGACGTCGGCGATAATGCCGCCACCGTCGAAGCCACGCACCGTCTCGACCGCGATCGCCGCCGCCAGCGGCTTCGGATAGCCGTAGACGCCGGTCGAGATGTTGGGAAACGCCACCGTTTGCAGGCCGTGCGCGAGGCACAGCGCCAGGCTCGAGCGATAGCAGCCCGCGAGCAGCTCCGACTCACCATCGCCGCCGCCGTTCCAGATCGGCCCGACCGTATGGATGACGTGGCGCGCCGGCAGCAGGCCCGCCGTCGTGATCACCGCCGCGCCGGTTTCGCAGCCGCCCTGCCTGTCGCGTATCACCATGCACTCGGCGAGAATGTCGGGCCCGCCGCCGCGGTGGATCGCACCATCGACACCGCCGCCGCCGAGCAGCGACGTGTTGGCCGCGTTGACGACCGCATCGACGTCGAGCGTCGTGATATCACCTTGCATCAACCGGATCCGCATTGCCGCATCCTCACTTCGACCGTTGGCATTGGCAGTGCCTGCTCACGGGCCCGCCCTATGACATCCCGGGTCCATGGATAACATCCCTGGTCGGGATGCGGGAAGGGCTGAAAGCCCTTCGCAATTCACCCGAAGGGTGAAACGCCACCTTCTCCTCAAAGCTTGCGCGGAATGAAGCGCGACAGGCCGGCCATGCACAGCGCGACGCCTGCGCTTGCGACAAACACCGCCGGCAGCGGCGCGATCATCAACACCGTCGCGAACAAGCCCGGCGTCAACAGCGACGAGGCATGCCGGAAAGTCATGTAGACCGCCGTCATCGACTCGCGCTCGAAGGGATGCACGGCTCTCAGGAACGGTACGTTGCCGGCGCCATCGATCACGGTCGCGAACACCGCCGCCATCAGGATCAGCACGATCGAGAGCGTCGGCCAGCCGACCGCGACCGCCGCCGCAAGGGTCGCCACCCCCGCCGCGCCATAGCCGACGACGAGCAGCGGCCGGATGCCGTAGGTCTTGCCAAGCCGCGCCCACACCCGGATGAGGAACAGCGGCACCAGTCCGGCCGACACGATCGCGCCGGTCGTCTCGGCGCTGAAGCCGGAGGCCTTCACCTGGATCGGCATGTAGACGAAGTACATGATCCACCAGCTGCTGCGCCCGACCGCGAGCACCCACGCGAGCCGCAATCGCGCCTGGTCGACGAACCGTGGGATGTATTTGATCGGGTTGGGCGGCGGCCCTTTCGCCGCCTGGAACGCGACGTTGTCCGACAGGCGCATGCGCCAGAAGAAGATCAGGAAGACGACGGCGAACGCCGCCACCAGCGCGAATGTCAGGCCCGGCATCACCGCTGTCTGCAGGTAGACCCCGGCCCACGGGCAGGTGATGAACACCATGCCGGCATAGAACATGCGGCGTGGTTCGAACGAGTTGAGCTCCTTGCGCGGCACGTGATCGAGGACATAGAGGTTGATCACGATTTCGAGCAGCGCGACGCCGATGACCTGCAGCGCCAGCCCCGCGATCAACGTCGCCGGCTGGCCGACCATATAGAGCCCGGCCGACGCCAGGTAGCACATCGCGCCGGCCGTCAATGCCCAGCGCCGCGTGATGCGATGGATGATCGCCGGCAGGAAGATGCTGATCGCGAGGCCGAGGCCGCTGGTCCCGAAATAGATCAGGCTGACCAGCAGTGCGCTGCCGAGCAGGCGATAGGCTTCGAGCGGCACGACGGTGATCATCAGCGCCCGCGCCGCCGCCTCGAGCGTGAACAGCGTCACGAACGTCCCGGCCTGGTCCTTGCCGAGATTCTTGAGCAGGACGGGGAAATAAATGCGGCGCATGGGCCATGTCTCCGGGGGCACCGCAGCATTTGCCGGCACCGATCGCAGACGTAAAGCGCAAGGCGCGTTGCGGCGCCACCAAAAAGCACGCGCCGCATAGCTGCCCTGACGTCAATGCAAGGCAATACCGGATCCGCACGGCAATCGCGGCATCACGCGTCGCGCTTGGCGATCTCTTCGGCCAGTGCCACCGTGTTGCGCGCTTGCTTGAGGTGCGGCATGTCGAGCATCATGCCGTCCATCCCGACCGTGCCCAAACCCGGGTTCTTTGCAAACACATCGATGACCCGTTTAGCGTGCGCGACCTCGTCGTCGGATGGCGTGAACGCCCGGTTGGCGATCTCGCATTGCGCCGGATGGATCGCGACCTTGCCGATGAAGCCCGCCTTGCGGTCGCGCAGCGCCTCGCGCTCGAAGCCGTCGTTGTCGCGATAATTCGCATAGACGACGCCGACCGGCTGCACGTCGATCGCCCGCGACGCCGCCAAGGCAAACGACCGCGCCAGCAGATAGGGATCATCGTAGTCGCCGGTGACCGGATGGCGGTTGTCGCTCGCGCCAAGCGCCGCCGACAGGTCTTCGCCGCCCCACGTCAACGCCGTCAGGCGTTTGCTGACGCCTTCGAGATAGGTGTGAAACGTCAGCAGCGAGGCAGCCGTTTCGGTTGCCACGCTCAGGATCTTGGTCGCGCCCTGCTCGATGCCTTCGCGCGCCTCCAGCGCCGAGAGGTAGTTGCACAGCGTGTTGACCTCTTTCGCCGAATACACTTTTGGCAGGCAGATGCCATCGGGCCGGCCCGGCATAACGGCTGCGAGATCCGGCAGCGCCAGTTCGGTGTCGAGCGGATTGATTCGCACCCACAGCTGTTGCTTCGAGCGATCGGTCCGCTCGCTGAGATAGGCACAGCTCATATCCCGTGCGATCGCCTGGCGGTCGTTCGACACCGAATCCTCGAGATCGACGATCAGCGCGTCCGCCGGATTGTCCCGCGCCTTTTCCATTTTGCGTTCACTGTCGCCTGGCACAAACAGCCACGAACGAATAATCATCGCGTGCTCCTAAACAGGCTTCTTCTTCATGAACGCCGTACGCACACAGTAGGCGACCTCTTCGCCGCGCTGATTGTGGCCAAAGTGCTCGAACACGACCAGGCCCGCGTTCGGTCGCGACTTCGATTCGCGCACTTCTTTCACCGCTGTCCGCGACGTGATCGTGTCGCCGTGGAAGACGGGGTTGCGAAACCGGCAATCGGTCATGCCGAGGTTGCCAATCGTGGTGCCGAGCGTCGTGTCCCCAACGCTCACACCGATGACGAGCCCCAATGTGAACAGCGAATTGACCAGCGGCTTTTTGAATTCGGAGTGCTCCTTGGCAAACTCGGCATCGAGATGAAGCGGCTGCGGATTGTGTGTCAGTGCCGTGAACAGCACGTTGTCCATTTCCGTTATCGTCCGGGTCAGTGCATGCTTAAATTCCATCCCAACTTCGAACTCCTCAAAATAAAGCCCTGACATTGCCGCTCCTTTTCCTTACTTCGGTTCCAGTCCATCACTTTATGACCCGCCAGACGCCACACCCGCGAGTCACGCGCGGCAGACCCGAATCCACAATCACATGTCTGATCGCCGCCACGCCCATCGGGCTTACCACGCCGCCATCGGTTGGCTTATTTTGCCAGCATCACAAACGCCGTCCGGAACCGCTCAAAGATGATCCCAACGACACGCCCCCTCAAAGGCCTTCGCGTCCTTGATCTTTCGCAAGGCGTTGCCGGCCCCCACTGCGGCGGCCTGTTCGCGGAATACGGTGCCGACGTCATCAAGATCGAGCCGCCGACCGGCGATTGGATGCGCGTGCTCGGTGCCGGCTACGACGGCCGCTCGGGCAGCTTCATCTATTACAATCGTGGCAAGAAAAGCCTGTGCCTCGATCTCAAGTCGGCTGGTGCGGTCGACATTGTCCTGAACCTCGCCGCGATGTCCGATGTCGTCATCGACAACAACCGCCCCGGCGTATCGGACCGTCTCGGCATCGGCTTCGAGGCGCTCAAGGAGCGCAATTCACAGATTACGGTCGTTGCGGTCTCGGGCTTCGGATTGGAAGGTCCCGATTCGCGCCGCCCCCTCAGCGACACCATCGCGCAGGCGTTGTCCGGTTTCATGTCGGTCAACTGCGGCCGCGCCGGCGTGCCCGCCAAGGTCGACATGACCCTGATCGATTGCCTCACCGGGCTCTACGCCTTTCAAGCTGCCACGATGGCGCTTTGGGGTGATCCGAGCCAGCGCGAGGCGCAGCTGCTCGACGTTTCACTCGTCCAGTCCGCCGCCGCCATTCAGGGCGCCAAGGTTCTCGAATACAGCGTCCAGAACAAGATGCCAGGCAAGATCAATGCACCGGCCGGCAGTTACAAGGCCAGCGATGGCTGGCTTGCCCTCACGCTCGTGCGCGAGGCGGATTGGTCCAACATCTGCAAGACGTTTGGCCAACTCGATCTCGCCATTGATCCACGTTTCGCCACGTTCGACGACCGCGCCGCCCATAGCGACGAACTGACCGGCATCGTCGATGACATCATCGCCACGCGAACGGTTTCCGAGTGGGTCACGGCGCTCACCGACAACGGTGTTCTCGCCGGTCCGATCAATGACTACGGCATGTGGCTCGACACCCCGCAAACAGCCGCCATCGAGGGCGCTGTCCGGTTTCCCGTCGCACCTGGTATCGAGGCACCGATCGTGCGCACGCCGGGCCATGGCCATCACACCGACCTCAGTCCGCATCTCGGCGAGCACTCCCGCGAAATCCTGGCCGAAGCCGGCATCACCGAGGCCGATATCTCCCGCATGCTCGCCGACGGCAGCGTCATCTGCAAACAAGCCGCTTAGCCTCCCGAACATCCCCCCAACCGGACAAACCTCAACCGGACAATCCCATGTCAGACAGCATCATCTACGAACTCACCCCGGAACAGCTCGAGATTCGGGCGGCCATCGAGCGCATCATGGAAGATTTCGATGATGACTACTGGCTCAAGACCGACCAGACCGGCGAATATCCGC
>JBPCVZ010000307.1:0-2549 GCA_051010015.1 Hyphomicrobiaceae bacterium | reverse complement strand
GCATGACGACACCAATGGGCGTCGCACTCGCCTTACCGTTCACCTTCACCATGCAGCCCGTGACCGGCATTCTATTGCTGCTCGGTGTCTACAAAGGCGGCCTCTATGGTGGCTCGATCACGGCAATCCTGATCAACGCGCCCGGCACACCCGCAGCTTCTTGCACAGGCCTCGACGGGTATCCGCTGGCCCAGCGCGGCGAAGCCCGCCGCGCGCTCGACATGGCGCTCTATGCCTCTTGTACTGCCGACCTCATCTCAAACCTCTCGCTGATCTTTTTTGCCGGCGTCCTCGCCCAGTTCGCCTTGAGCTTTGGCTCGCCTGAATTCTTCGCTCTCATCGTGTTCTCGCTCACCATCATCGCCAGCGTTTCCGGTGACGTCCTACTCAAGGGCCTCGGTTCAGCCTGTCTTGGCCTCATGCTGTCCATCGTCGGGCTCGACCTGATCTACGGCACCAACCGCTTCGTGTTCGGCCAGGTCGATCTGATGGGTGGCTTGAATTTCATTCCCGTGCTCATCGGTTTGTTTGCCTTGCCGGAAGTTCTGAATTTCTATTCGAAGACCGAAACCGCGCGCACGCTGTCTGCATTGGCTGGCCAGGGCGCCACTTTTTCGGATTACTGCAAGGCCTTCAAAACCATCATTCGCGGCTCGCTGATCGGCGTGATCCTCGGCGTCATACCGGGCATCGGCGGCGCCCCGGCTGCCTTCCTTTCCTATAGCGAGGCACGTCGCACATCGAAGAGCTCCGACAACTACGGCAAAGGCGAACTCGAAGGCGTCGCTGCTGCCGAAGCCGGCAACAACGGTGTCGCCGGCGCCACGCTTATACCGCTCCTCGCGCTCGGCGTGCCTGGCGATATCATCACCGCCATCATTCTAGGCGCCTTCATGATCCATGGCTTGCGCCCCGGTCCGCTGCTCTTTCAGGAGAACATCACCCTTATCTATGCGTTGTTCATGGGCATCATGCTCAGTTCCGCCTACCTGTTCGTCGTTGGCAAACTATCAATTCGTATGATCGCAAAAATCGCCGACATTCCACAACGCGTCTTGTTTCCGGTGGTCCTCATCCTGTGCGTTTTCGGAGCCTATGCGATCAACAACACGGTATTCGACGTCCTCGTGATGTTCATCATGGGCGTTGTCGGCTTTGCCATGTTGCGCCTTGGCATTCCGGCCGCGCCGTTCCTGATCGCCTTTATCTTGGGGCCGCTGCTTGAGGACAATTTCCGGCAATCGTTATTGCTCGGTCGCGGCGACTGGTCGATCTTCTTTGGCAGCAACATCTGCCTGTTCTTTTGGGGACTGACCGTATTGACGGTCGTCTTTCTTAGTATCAACGCATGCGCGGCTCGCGAATTTTCCAAGAGGATGCCACTGGTTGATCGCACCTGGCCGCTTCGTCAAATTCACGGCCGGTTGGTTGCCTGATATACTCCTCGAGAATTTGTCATAGTCACGAGGATTTCATATGGCGCAATCGACCGACTTTCTTGTTCCCGGTAGCAGCGTCCGTATCGACCGCGCCGCTAGCGGTCCACTTGCCGGAGCCACGTTTGTCGCCAAGGACCTGTTCGATATTGCGGGTCATCCCACTGGCGCGGGCAATCACGACTGGGCCAGCGCGCACGCCATCCCGACGACCCATGCATGGGCCGTTCAAACACTTCTCGATGCGGGCGCAACGCTTGTTGGCAAAACCATTACCGATGAAATTTCACTCGGCATTCTCGGCGAGAACGCATTTGATGGCACGCCGCTCAATCCAAAGGCGCCCGATCGCGTACCAGGTGGTTCGTCATCGGGCTCGGTTTCTGCCGTGGCACAAAGCTATTGTGAGTTTGCGCTTGGCACCGATACGGGCGGATCGGTGCGCGTGCCGGCCAGTTTTTGTGGACTGTTTGGTATCCGCCCAACCCACGGCCGCCTGCCGCTGACAGGAATGCTGCCGCAAGCGCCGTCGTCGGATACCACCGGCTGGTTTGCCCGCGACGCGCAAATGTTCGCGCGCGTTGCAAGCGTCATGTTCGACGAAACCGTACCGCCCGCGTTGCCAACCCGGCTGGTGATCGCCACCGATGCCTTTGGCTTTGCCGACGACCAAGTGCAAGCCGCGCTGCAGCCAATGCTCAAGCGATTGTCGAGCCTGATCGGTGAAACCCGTGAAGATTTGCTTGCACCGCAAGGCCTTTCCGTCTGGGCACGGGCACAGCGCACCCTGCAGCCCTCGGAAGCTTGGAGCACCTTCAAAGACTGGATCGAGCGCGAAAACCCACGTTTGGCTTTCCAGGTTGCGCGCAATCTAGCGTCTGCTGCGATGATATCCGATATGGAACGCAACTGGGCCAGCCTGATGCGCGACGAGGCACGGGCGCGCCTTAAACATCTTGTACCACCCGGCACCATTCTGTGTATGCCAACGACGCCGTCTCCGGCTCCTTTGAGAGGCCGCCCGATGCGCGAACTCGACGTCGTACGCGACCGCATTACCTGCCTTGCGGCTCATGGCGGCCTGACCGGCCACCCGCAACTCAATCTGCCGGG
>JBPCVZ010000306.1:0-27530 GCA_051010015.1 Hyphomicrobiaceae bacterium | reverse complement strand
CATCGCTTCCCCGATCAGTCGGCATTCGACAGTCGCATCCAGCGCGCCGAGTTCGAGTTCCTGCGCGCAACACCATCGGCGCAGACCGCACTTGCGATCAACTACGTTGGCCTGCCGTATTGACGGTTAGAGCCCTTCAGACTTAGATGGAACCATTCTGCCGCGCGGATTTGGTCCGAGATCAAGTGAACCGTCGCCGTGCGTAGCAGCGCTACGGACAAGACGGGACGCGCCGAGATCGGGGCACATCCGCCCGGCCCGCAGGGTTCGCAAACGGCGGCCGCCCAGTGCGTCGAACGGCTTGCCCGCAGCACCGCTGCGCGCTGCGCCGCTCTCCTGCTGGGCGACTCACCGTTTGCGAACAGAATTGACGCATATTTATCGCCCGGCGCTCTAGTGTCCATTGAACGCGTCGTCAGGTTGGCTAAGGCCTCTGCGGTCGATGCTTAAAGGCCGACCTCGGACTACACGGCAGATTCCGCGAGTTGACCATGAATTCCCGCGCCAGCGACGTCACAGATGCCCAAAACGAGGCTGGCAAACAGCGACAACACGACAGTGACATCGAGAACCGTGATCAGACCAATCTGTTTTCGGTTCTCGATCTCGTGCCTGACGTGATCATTACGATCGACGAGGCCGGATCGATCGCCTCATTCAGTTTGGCCGCTGAGAAACTGTTTGGCTATAAATTAAGCGAAGTCATTGGCCAGAACGTCAAGATGTTGATGCCGGAACCTTACCGTACCGAGCACGATGACTATCTTGCGCACTATCGACAAAGCGGTGAGAAGAAAATCATAGGAATCGGTCGCGAGGTTGAGGCCCAACGCAAAGACGGCAGCGTGCTCCCGATTAACCTTGCGGTGAACGAATTCCTGGTCAATGGCAGGCGCATGTTCACGGCGGTCGTGCATGATCTGAGCGAATTGCGGCAGGCACAGGCCTTCAGCGATCGCCTCGGGCGAATTCTCGACCGCTCGTTGAACGAGATCTATGTTTTTGAGTCCGTTTCCCTGCGCTTCGTGCAGGTGAACTACGGCGCGCGCCGCAATATGGGATACTCGAGCGCTGAATTCAGAGAGTTGACCCCGATCGACATAAAGCCCCAGTTTACTCAAGCGCAATTTGAGGACTTGCTGCGCCCTTTGCGAAACGGTGCCCAGGAGGTCCTCGCCTTCAAAACGGTCCATCAGCGCAAGGATGGGTCGACGTATCCCGTTGAAATCCACCTGCAGTTGATGCGCAGCGAGACGCCGCCGGTGTTTGCGGCAGTCATTCAGGACATCACTGAAATCGAGCGGAGCGAAGCGATTCTCCGGCAATCGCAGAAGATGGAGGCCATTGGCCAACTGACTGGAGGGATCGCTCATGACTTCAACAATCTGCTCAGTGTGATCATGGGCAATAATGAGCTGCTCGGTCGGTGTATTGGCGATGATCCGCGCATGAACCGCTTTCTTGACAATTCGACGGGTGCTGCTGAGCGCGCCGCACAACTGACCAGTCAGCTCCTGACGTTTGCCCGACGCCAGCCACTCGACCCGAAGATCGTTGATCCCAACGAACTCGTGCTGGACATGATGGACATGTTGCACCGCACGCTTGGTGAAACGATCGAGGTCGAGGCGGTGTTGGAACCGAATATAGGACGTATGCTCGCTGATCCGGTCCAGGTCCACAATGCGCTGCTCAACCTGGCGATCAATGCCCGCGACGCAATGCCGAACGGGGGGCGCCTGATCATCGAGACATCGAATGTCGAACTCGACGAAAGCGCTGTTAGATCGCGCGCGGACGCAGAGCCGGGACACTATGTTCGCCTCTCGGTACGCGATACGGGAACGGGGATGACACCCAAGGTGCGGTCGCGCGCTTTGGAGCCGTTCTTCACGACGAAGGAACAGGGCAAGGGGACCGGGCTCGGGCTTAGTATGGTGCACGGCTTCGCAAAGCAGTCGGGCGGTCACGTCGACATTTATAGCGAGGTAGGGCTCGGCACCGCGATCAGTCTCTATCTGCCCAATGCGAGCGCGGCACCTGTCATGCTGTCGAAGTCCGGTGTCGCAGAGGTCGCCGGCCAGGCGACCGGCGAAACCGTGATGGTGGTGGAGGATGATCCCAACGTGCGCGAAGTAACCGTCGACCGGTTGGAACATCTTGGTTATCGGATCGTGGAGGCACAAAACGCTCAGGCTGCACTCGACATGCTCGCTGCCGGCACGCCCGTAGATGTGCTTTTGACAGATGTCGTGATGCCGGGCGGCATGACTGGTATTGATCTGGTGGAGCACGTCCGCCGGAGTCACCCGACGATCAAAGCCATCTTATCGTCCGGTTATGCGCCCGACGGCTCGACAATGATCCCAGCCATACCATGGCTGCGCAAGCCGTATACGCTATCGGAGCTCGCACAAACGCTGCGAGAAGTGTTGGACGATGAGCGGCCGTGATCGTCCCTGGGGAGCGTTTGGTCAGAGCGACTCGACGTCCGCGGCAAAGACGTAGCCAACGCCTCGCACAGTCTTTATCAGTGTCGGTGTTGATGGCGACGGCTCAATTTTGCGCCGCAGGCGAACGATGAGGGCATCGATCGACCGATCAGTCGGGGACCAATCGTGCCCCTTGAGAATGTCCATGATGTTGTCGCGCGAGAGCACGCGGCTTGGTCGGCGGACGAACGCCAACAACAGGTCGAATTCACTTGTCGTCAGTGGGTGCAGCTGCCCATCGCCTGATTTCAACTCGCGGTGCGCCACGTTGAGCTCGAACCCATCAAACGCATACTTTTCATCTGACGCCGCTGCCGGCGCCGGCGCGGCATCCGGCACGCAATGATAGCGGCGCAGGACTGCCCTGACGCGTGCGACAACTTCGCGTAGCTGAAAGGGTTTGGCAATATAATCATCAGCACCCAACTCCAATCCGACAACGCGGTCGATCGTATCGCCCTTGCCGGTGATCATGACGATGGGCACATTTCGGGTCGCGCGGATGTCACGGACCAGATCGAATCCGTTTTCACCGCCAAGATTGAGGTCTAGCGTGATCAAATCGATCGGTTGCTGGCCCAAAATGGCATTCATTTCATCGCCATTGACCGCCTCGGTGACAGCAAACCCCTCGATCTCGAAACAATCTCGCAAAAGCTCGCGAACGGAGGCTTCGTCGTCGACGACGAGAATGTTCTTAAATTGTTGATTTATTGACAATTTCAGGTTTTCCGTTGGTCGATTCAGGCGACTCCACAACAACTATTACAAACTCTTACAAATTGGTACAGACGTCTCATCGTAGCGGAACACCGCGAATGTCTATTGAGGTCAACCCATGAGCGGCATGGGCTCAGTATTCAGGAGGTTTTCCGATGCTCGCGATCCAGACCCGAACCTTCCCAAAGGCCAACGTTTGCGCTCCGACCGAACGGCGATCCGTCGGCGAGTTCGACCAAAGTGTGATGGATTCGGCCACCAGGGTCGTCGAGCGAAAAGAGCACGTTTTCTTTGAAGGCGATTCGGTCAGCCACATCTACAAAGTCGAGGCCGGCCACGTCTGTATATATAGGTTGCTCGCCGACGGTCGGCGCCAGGTGATCGATTTTGCCTTCCCGGGAGATTTCATCGGGCTCGGCGCCAGCGGTCAGCATGCCATGAGCGCTCAAGCCACCGAGCGCACGAAACTCCGCTGTCTGCCAATTTCCGAACTGCGCAATGTCGTCAGCGAAAACCCCAAACTCGGACTAGAACTCTACGAAGCGATTGCTTGTGAACTTGGTGCAACCCGTGAATTGCTGATGTCCGTTAGCCATCGCACGGCACAGGAGCGGATAGCCGGATTCCTGCTCGCTTTGTCGCAGCGCAATGGCCGGCATGGTGAAGATCCAGAGACGATCGTTCTGCCAATGACGCGCACGGATATCGCCGACTTCCTTGGGCTGACGATCGAGACGGTTAGCCGGACTTTCAGCAAGTTCCGCGCGCAAGGCGTGATCGAGTTGGAGCAGTGCATCCTGGTAACGATCTGCAATCTCGATCAACTGACGAGGATCGCTGAGGGGAGCGACGCCTGACCAAATGGTCGCGCCGGCGCCGGCCCGACCCGATTGATGTGTGTCATCGCCGAGCAGAGACGCATGCTGCCTGTGCCTCTTGCTCCGGCCTAGTCCATGCCGTCTTCGCGCAGTTCCTTGAAAACCTTGCTTGCTGTCAACATCGCTTCGCGAATAAGCGGTACGCCGGTATATCCGGACAGATGAAGCAACGCTTCCGTCAGTTCATCCTCGGTCCACCCCTGCCGTCTAGCCATGCGAATGTGCAAGGCCAGCTCGGGATCACGGCCGGTCGCGGCATCGGAAATCACGCAAATCAATGTCCGTGTTTTGAGATCGAGCCCGGGACGAGTCCACAGCGCACCGAATACGTTTTCTGCCGCAATATCGCGAAATTTCTGCATCACGGGATCGTCGTACGTCTTTTGGTTCATGCGCTCGACATAGTTTTCGCCAAGCAGCTCCGTGCGGATCGCCATACCTTTCGCGTGGAGTTCGCTCTTGCTCACGTTCTGTCCTCTCGTATGTAGATTATGCCGCGTTGAGCGTGGAGCGGCAGGAAACATCGGTCAATCGCCAATCGGATGCATCAATCCGCTGCGTGTGGGGCATGCGAAACTGCTTGAACAGGAAAGCCAAACCACGCTTGAATGAGAGGCGCACACATGGAGCCGCGATTTCGAGCAACGGAGGCTCGCACCTATGGCACAGGAAGGCTTAACATTCGGCTGGTTCCTGCCGACGAGCGGCGATAGCCACGCACTGGGTGACCCTGCCGGGCACATCCCCCAGAGTCGCGCGTTGTTTGACGAAATTGTCGATGTCGTCGATCGGGGCGGTTTTTCCTACATGCTGATGCCGGTCAACGCGAACTGCTGGGAAGCGACGGTGACGGGCGCCTATTATCTCGCCCGGACGAAGAATATCGCACCGCTGGTGGCGTTGCGTTCGGCGTACTGCAACCCGGTCCTTTCAGCCAAGATGTTTGCGACGCTCGACCAGCTGTCCGGAGGCCGGCTTTGCATCAATTTGATTGCTGGCATCAATGACGACGATACTCAGGCGGATGGAATCCCCGACACCAAGCAAGTGCGCTATGAGAAGATGGACGAAGAAGTCCAAATCATGAAGCGTTTGTGGACCAGCAATGAACCGATCGGTTTTGCTGGAAAGCACTATCAGATCGACTCCGCGATCGAACCAAAGCCAGTGCAACAGCCACATCCACCGTTTTTTCTCGGCGGCGGGTCTGAGCAGGCGCTCGAGATTTCGGCGAAGCATTCCTCTGTTCACTTGTTCTGGGGCGACCGCCCAAGCGGCATTGCAGCCAAGATTGCGGATTTGAAACAGCGCGCGCAACGCCACGGCCGTGAAGCGGCGCTGCAGTTCGGCATGCGCCTGCAGATCGTGTGCGCCGATACGGAAGAGGAAGCCTGGGCCGATGCCCACAAATTGATCGCTGGCGTCGACGGCATGAAGCTTGCCAACATGCGCACGAACCAAAATGCGGTCGACGGCATACGCCGCACGTCTGAGGCCAATCGGCAAGTTTGGAAGCTGCTTGAAGAGTCCGATGACGATATGATGCTCGCTCCACACTTGTGGGCTGGTATCTCGAAGGTCCGCGCAGGCGCCGGCATTGCGGTTGTTGGCAATCCAGACCAAGTCGCGTCGACGCTGCAGGAGTTTGTCGATGTCGGGTGCACCAGCTTCTGCCTGTCAGGTTATCCGCACGCGAAAGCCGCTCGTATCGTCTCCGAGAAAGTGCTGCCGTATTTCCAAGAACGCATATCGCGTTCTCATCCCCAAGCGGCGTGACGCCAGGGCCATTGTTGCGTGGTTGCATGTGGCATGGCGACGAATGAAAGATTGGTCGCTTTTCGAGGCATCGTTTTGCGTCGCCGCAATGCACTACAAGGGGGAAACATCATGAGCGGCAGTGATACGGAAGCCATCATCGATTTCTGGCTCGGCGCCAGTCTCGATGGGCCAGAGGCCGCATTCGCACGCCGCGACTGGTGGTACAAGGGCGGCGCGCCGGTCGATGACGAAATTCGCGCCCGCTTCGGCGCGCTTGTCGACCAGGCTTGCCGGGCTGAACTGTCCGCCTGGCAATCGACGTCAAGCGGGGCGTTTGCCTTGATCTTGTTGTTGGATCAGTTCACCAGAAACATATACCGCAATACGCCCAAGGCCTATGCCGGCGATCCGATTGCCTTCGATGTCGTCCAAGATGCAATCGACAAGAAGCTCGACCGGGAGCTTCATCCGGTGTCGCGTATCTGGCTCTATCATCCGTTCCATCATTCCGAGCAGATAGAAGAGCAGGACCAGGGAATTCAGTTGTTGAAGGAGGTGCACGGCGAAACGGCGGGCGCATGGCATCCCTACATTGAACGCAGCATCTGGGGCTGGACACGCCATCGCGATATCGTTGCGCGATTCGGGCGTTTCCCGCATCGCAATGCCGTTCTTGGCCGCGTTTCAACCGATGCGGAAAAGGCATTCCTGGCAGCTGGCGGCGAAGCCTTTGGGCAAGGCCCCGCTCCAGCAGGCAGCGGATAGCGGTGCCATTGTGTTTGCTCAATGCGACGCCGTTATCGAAATGTCGCGGCCAAATGGTCGATCAGGGCCCGGATGCGAGCCGTAAGATGCCGCCCTGGCGGGTAGACGGCATAGAGACCGGTCGCGGAGGCTTCTTCATTCGCGAATAGTATTTCCAATCGGCCGCTCTCCAGAAACGGGCGGGCTGCGTAGTGAGGTCCCCGCCCGATGCCAAGACCGCTGACGGCCATATGTGTAACGGCGCGCGGCGAATTGGCACTGAAACTGCCGTTGACCGGTATGGGCGTTGTCTGATCATCAATGCGAAAGGTCCAAACGTACGGCTTGGCGGATGTCAACAGGATCAGGCAGCGATGCAACGTCAGCTCGGTGGGGTCGGAAGGCGTGCCGTGCTCATCCAGATAGTCCGGTGACGCGAAAACGACAAAGCGCATGTCCATCAGCTTGCGCGCCGTCAGGCTCGAGTCCTGTAGCGCGCCAAACCGGATGGCGATATCGAAGCCTTCATCGATGACGCTAACGTGCTGGTCCGACAGGTGCATACTGATCGTGACTTTGGGGTGGGCCAGTTGAAAACGATGTAACGCGTCGACAAGCTCGCGGCTGCCAAAGCCGGTCGGCGCGGTAATGCGGATCGGGCCGGCCAACTCTGCCTCATGCCGTTGAACGAGGCCTTCGAGCTCGTCGAATTGATCGAGCAAGGGACCGCATCGAGCATAATAGGCGCGGCCGGTTTCGGTGAGCGTTACGCTGCGCGTCGTGCGGTTGAAGAGTTGCGCGCCCAGTCGCTGCTCAAGCTGGCGAACGTACTTGCTCGCGAGGCGTGTCGTAATGCCAAGGCGCTTGGCGCCGCCCGTGAAGGATTCTTGTGCCGCCACTGCAACAAACGTTCGCATGCCCTCGATCGTATCCATCGCACCGTCTCGCAATTGTTATTATCCACATTTTGTACCTAAATATTCCCTAAAACAATGAATTATAACCGTTGATGGCATTCGCTAGATTGCGGTCACTGGCCGTCAACGAGCAGGACGGCGCCCGCATAGAAGGTAAAGTCAGATGTCGAATGTCATTAAGATTCACAGCTTCCCACTCTCCGGCCATTCGCATCGGGTTGAGCTGTTTGCCAACCTTGCCGGCATCGCGCACGAGGTAGTCAATGTCGATCTCGCCGCCGGCGTGCAAAAGCGGCCGGCATTCCTGGCGCTCAACCCCGCAGGTCAGGTGCCGGTGATTGAGGATGGCGACGTTGTCATCTCGGATGCCAATGCGATCTTGGTGTATCTCGCGCGCAAATATGCACCGGCCTATCTCCCGCGAGAGCCCGTACTCGAAGCCGAGGTGCAGAAGTTCTTGACGCTCGCGGCGGGGGAGATTGCGTTTGGGCCGGCTGCTGCCCGTTTGATCAATGTTTTCAACGCGCCGCTCGATGCCAATGCCGCCAAGGCGACAGCTGCCAAGGTCTTGGGCAAACTCGAAGCGCACATGGAACGTCGCAATTTCCTCGTAGGTGAGGCGCCGACCATCGCTGATATCGCGATCTACAGCTATACGGCGCATGCGCCGGAAGGTGATGTGTCACTGCAACCTTATCCGAATGTGCGCCGATTGCTGGCCAACATCGAGGCGCTCGATGGGTTTGTTGCGATGCCAACGACAAAGGTCGGCCTAGCGGCCTGACGCGCGATGCGATCCGGTCCGCCATGACGGAAGAGACAGGCGGCGGAGCGGTGATCCGAAACCAAGTTCTGTCGCAGTTACGTGGCGCGTCGACGCCCGAGCAAGAACCGAAAGCGAGAACTGAAATGCTCGAAACATCAAACGATACGGTCGGCGATTCACCGTTCCATGCTGGTGAACAGGAGCTGCAGGCCCGCATTGGCAAGCGGGAGCACTTGGAGCGGATCGGGCGTCGGGTCATTCGAAAACACATGCCCGATCAACATCGCACGTTCTTCGAAAAACTGCCGTTCCTGATCATCGGCGGTGTCGATGCAGCGGGTTGGCCTTGGGCGTCCTTGGCTTCGGGCCAACCTGGTTTCGTTCGATCTCCCGACGCCAGGACGTTGCAGATCGACGGGCACTTCGCCGCTGGTGACCCATTGTGCGGCGCGTTTCAGCTCGGCGCCCGGGTTGGCCTGCTTGGCATGGAGCCGGCCACGCGACGTCGCAATCGGATGAACGGGCACCTCGTCGAAGTCACGGGCACTGGGTTCTCCGTAGTTGTCGATCAGTCCTTCGGAAACTGTCCGCAATACATACAAACGCGCTCGGTCAAATTCATACGAGACCCGGGCCAGCGCAGCGTCGGCCGTGGCTCGTCTAAATTTGCAGGTCTGAACAAGCCCGCTCGGGACTTGATACGTTCTGCCAACACTTTCTTTGTTGCGAGTTTTGCACGCTCCGACACCGAAAATGGCATAGGTGATGTCGATGTCTCACACCGTGGTGGTCGCGCCGGGTTTGTGAAGGTCGACGGTGATACGCTCACCATTCCAGATTACCCAGGCAACCAGCATTTCAATACACTCGGCAACTTCCTGGTCAATCCGAAAGCTGGGCTGACGTTTGTTGACTTCGAAACGGGCGATATGCTGGCCCTGACGGGCACGGTCGAACTGGTCTGGGAGAGCAATGCCGAAGTCGAAGCTTTCAAAGGAGCGGAACGTGCCTGGCGCTTCACGCTCGACCATGGCGTTCATCTTGAAGACGCGTTGCCGTTCCGCGCACCCACGGAGGAGTACTCGGCCAATTCCCTGTTGACGGGTGATTGGCAGCAGACCGCAGCGACATTGGCGGCGCAGGCCAAGCGCGATGCCTGGCGCCCCTACCGCTTGACGCGTGTTGAAGACGAGAGTGCCGACATACGATCATTCTATCTGCAGCCAGCCGATGGAGATGGCGTACTGCCGTTCGATGCCGGACAGTTCCTGACCATTCGCACTCAATTGGATGAGGCAGCCGAACCGGTGGTGCGTATCTATACGGTGTCGTCGGCGCCGGGAGACGAGGGCTACCGCATTTCAGTCAAGCGCGAGCCGCATGGCCGCGTGTCGAGGCACCTTCACGACTCGCTGAAGCCTGGTGACGTCATCGAGGCCAAGGCTCCATCGGGTGGTTTCTCCATCGATGCGAGCGAAACTAGACCGGCCGTTCTGGTGGCAGGTGGTGTCGGCATCACGCCCATGATCTCGATGGCGCGGCACGTTGCAACGGAGGGATTGCGCACGCGTCACCTGCGACCGCTGACAATTCTGCACGCCGCGAAGACGATCGAGCAACGTGCCTTTGCAGCTAACTTCGAAGACCTGCAGCAGGTCACGGGCGGCAAGATTCGCTACTTCTCATTCATCAGCCAACCGACGCCCGAAGAAAAGCCGGGGGTGGACTTCAATGGTAGCGGCCGCATCACGGCGGCGGCACTGCGTCAGGTCCTGGCGCTGGATGACTATGATTTCTATCTCTGTGGCCCTGCCCCGTTCATGCAAGCACTCTACGATGCGTTGCGATCATTGGGTGTCCGCAATGCGCGCATATTTGCCGAGGCGTTCGGCCCGGCCTCGCTCCAGAGAAAGCCAGATATCGGCGGTGCTGTCTTCGAGCCTCAGGAAGAGGCGGAGGCCGCTATCATTGCTTTCACACAGTCCGGTTTCGAACAGGGCTGGAGCAGGGGCGACGCAACCATTCTTGAAATGGCCGAGCAGCACGGCTTGTCACCGGCTTACGGGTGTCGCGCGGGATCGTGCGGTTCTTGCGCTGTAAAATTGAATGCGGGCAGGGTCGCTTATCGTTTCGAACCGACGGCCGCTATGGCCGAGGACGAAGTGTTGATCTGCTGCGCGGTACCGGCGAAAGGTACGGAAGTCGTCGACGTCGAGTTGTGACGGCAGCAGCTTCAGCCAGACCCGGTATGCCAACTGACGATGACAACCCAACCGGCGATTTCGGTGGTTTGCTGAATTGCACCGAGGACGTCGCCGGTCTGTCCGCCGACATGGCGCCATGCCATCCAACCTGCGAGGCAACCGACGGCCGTCATGGCGAGTGCTGCGATCGGCCATGGGCTGACCAGGGCAGTGAGTGCGGCCAGGCCAAGAACGCCGGCAATGGCGCACCGCGCTGGGTCGACGTTCGCTGCCGCCTGGCCGAGGCCGTCGGATCGGGCGGCCGGCATTGCAAATAGCGCAATGACCATTGCCGTGCGGCTCGCGGCGGCCATGGCAACCAGCGCGCATGTGACAGCGATGGGGGAACCAACGGCCGCGATGCAGATACCGCGCGTGGACAGTGACAGCATCAGCGCCAACATACCGTAGCTGCCAACATGGCTGTCGCGCATGATGGCAAGTTTGCGCGCGCGATCGCGACCACCACCAAGACCGTCGGCCGTATCAGCCAAGCCGTCTTCGTGCAAGGCACCGGTGGCCAGGAGGCCGGCTGCCAGGGCCGCAAGCCCGGCCAATGCTGGCGGCACGTGCGCGGCGTACGCCAAGGTATAGCCTAGTGCGCCAATCCCGCCGACGAGCAGTCCGACCAGCGGAAACGCCCAGACTGCGCTGGCCATGCCCGGCGCCGGATCGCTAATGCGACCGGCCGGCAAGCGGGTCAATGTCGTCAATGCGATCTGCATCTCGGCCATTCGCGCCGTCAGCCAGCCGCGTCCCGCGCTCATTGCTCTGACACTCCGGCCTCGGCAAAGGTCGCCATGCCGTTGTGACAGACAAGCGCGGCACGAAGTACGCATAACGCCAACGCCGCGCCGGAGCCTTCGCCAAGCCGCATGTCGAGATCGAGGATCGGACGCTTGTCGATCTGTTCGAGGAGATGTTGGTGCCCCGGTTCCCCACTGACATGACCAACAAGGCAATGATCCAATGTCGCCGGATTGAGCGCGTGCAGGATGGCGGCGGCGGCGGTGCAGATGAAGCCGTCCAGGATCACCGGTGTGCAGTGTAGGCGGGCCGCGAGGATGGCGCCGCAAAGTGCCGCCTGTTCGTAGCCCCCGAAGACACGTAGGAGTGCCAGCGGACTGCCGATCAAAGCGGCGTGCCGCACCAGGCCGGCTTCGACAGCTGCGGTCTTGCGCGCTATCCCGCTTGCATCTGAACCGGTACCCGGCCCGACCCACCGATCTACGGGGCCGCCATATAGGGCGGCGCTCAAGGCGGCGGCGATGGTCGAGTTTCCAATCCCCATTTCACCAAGAACCAGGACGTCGGCTCGCGGCCTCACCGCGCCCGCGCCGCAATTGAGCGCATCAAGGAGCTTTTCCGCAGTCAATGCTTCGCCCGTCGTGAAGTCGCGTGTTGGGACAAGATTATCGAGCGCGATAACGGACAATCCGGCGCCGCCAATCTGACATAGTTGGTTAACGGCCGCGCCGCCGCTCTCGAAGTTCTGCACCATCTGCGCCGTAACGCTTTGCGGGAATGCGTTAACGCCCTGCGCGCACACACCATGGTTGCCGGCAAAGACAAGTGCCTGTGCGTCATTGATCGCAGGTCGCGCGTTTGCATGCCAACCGGCCATGAACAGCGCAAGTTCTTCGAGGCGGCCAAGCGAACCGGGTGGCTTGGTCAGCGTGTCCTGTCTCGCCTGAGCGGCTGCGCGCGCTTTGGCGTCGGGCGCCGGCAGGTCGCTGATCAGTCCGGCAATGTCGCCGATGCTGTCGAAGTGGATCATGCGCTTTGTCCGGGCTTCAGCTGCAGTGAAAGGCCCGACACGGCCAAGTAGACTTCGTCTGCCACGTCAGCGATGTCTTGATTGAGCAAACCGGCCGCATCGCGAAATGTGCGGGCCAGCTTGTTCTCGGGCACGATGCCGCCACCAACCTCATTGGTGACGAGAATGACTGGGGTGACTTGGTCGCCGAGGGTGGCTGTCAGCTCGGCTGCTGCAGCCTCCCAGTCCTTGTTGTTCAGCATCAGGTTGCTGAGCCACAGCGTCAGGCAGTCGACAAGGCGTGGCCCGCGACCGTTCGATTGGGTGAGCGCTGCGACCAGGTCGAGCGGCGCGTCGAGCGTTGACCATTGCGCGCCGCGGCGGGCACGGTGCCGGGCAATCCGGGCGGACATCTCGGCGTCGCCGGCCTCGGCTGTCGCGATATAGATCGGGGTGTCGCCGAGCCCGCTGATCAGGCGCTCGGCGATCGCGCTTTTGCCCGATCGCGCGCCACCGGTGACTAGAATTATCTTGCTCATCCAAGCCGGAATAAGCAAATAGGGGGCGCTGGCAAAGAGAAAAATGCGCTGTGCCGGGTGACGCCGGCAGCAAATGGTGAATGGATTGGTAACCGAACTCCTGCTCATTCGGCATGCGCCGTCGCAACCGCCGGGTCACCTATACGGTCGCACGGACGTGGCAGCCGATGTGACGCAAGGCGCGGATATTGGTGCAATGCGGCAGGCTGTCGGTCGGGTGACACGGTGGGTCTCGAGTCCGGCTTTGCGATGCCGGCAGACCCTGACGGCGATCCGCAGTGACGATGCGCCGACGACGGACGACTCACGGCTCTGGGAGCAGGATTTTGGTGCATGGGACGGGCTTGCCTACGCAAATGTTCCCGACATCGGTCAGCTGCCGCCTGAAGCGTTGGCGGGCCACCGGCCACCCCGCGGCGAGAGCTTTACGGACGTCGTTGAGCGCGTTGGGCCCGCGTTGCTCGAGATCGCCGCGCAAAACGACGGGGCGCGGGTCGCGATCGTCGCGCATGCTGGCGTCGTGCGCGCCGCAATTGCGCAGGCCCTTGCTGCATCGACACGTGATGCGCCGGCGGTGGCTCTGTCCTTTGATGTGCAGCCATTGTCATTGACGGTGCTGCAAATTCAAGCGCCAGACGCGATCACGATCGCCTGTGCGAACTGGCGACCGCTATGCAGATAGCGTTCGGATGCACGTTGCGCCTGCGAGCGGCTCCATGAGTATGGCCGTCGTCCTTTTGGTTGCGTTGGTCATCGAGGCTGCGGTTGGTTGGCCGGACCGACTGCACCGGACGATCGGTCATCCCGTCACCTGGATGGGAAGGCTCATCGATTTCCTGGATCAGCGCTGCAACAGAGCTGAGGCCTCTGGCCTGACGCGCAGGCTCTATGGGGCGCTGACGGCGATGTTGGTGATCGGTCTTGCCGCCTTCGTCGCCTGGGTTGTAGCCTGGCTTTTGCCGAGTGGTCTTTTGGGTGTCGTCATCGGCGGTGCGCTCGCCTGGCCGCTGATGGCCGCACGTTCGATGCACGATCACGTCGCGGCGGTGGCGCGGCCCTTGGCACGGAATGACCTCTTTCAGGCGCGCGAGGCTGTCTCGACGATCGTCGGCCGGGACTCGGACCGCCTCGATACGGCAGGGGTTTCACGTGCCGCGTTGGAAAGCCTCGCGGAAAACACCTCCGATGGCATTGTCGCGCCGATTTTCTGGGGCTTGCTTCTGGGGCTGCCAGGGATTGCCGCCTACAAGGCCGTCAACACGCTGGACTCGATGATCGGTCATCGCACGCCGCGCCATGAGATGTTCGGCTGGGCCGCGGCACGCATCGACGATGTTGCGAATTTCGTGCCGGCGCGGGTGACCGGGGCGATGTTCTGCATCGTTTCCGGCCGCTTTCAGTCGGCGTTGGCGTGCATGATCCAATATGCAGGCCGTCACCGCTCGCCGAACGCCGGTTGGCCGGAAGCGGCCATGGCCGGGGCATTGGGTGTGCGATTGTCCGGCCCGCGTGCCTATGCCGGCGGCGCATCGAATGAGCCCTGGTTGAACGCCGAGGCACGCGATGCCGATGTCGCTGACCTCGATCGCGGATTGGCCCTGTTCGTGCGCGCGATGTTGCTGCTTGCGGCGTGCCTCGCAATCGTGGCGGTCGTCGGTGTGGTTTGGCAATAGCACTGCAATGCACCAGGCTTGCAGCTCAGCGCGCGATCCCCAAGAGCTTATCAATGTCGAGGTGCGTCTCCATGTGCTCGGCCAACTGATCCAGCGTCGTCTCGAGCGTCGCGCTATAGGATCGGCTCGAGGCGGAAACGTCAAACTGCTTCAGGAAGGCTGTGCGAAAACCGTCATCGACGAACAGCCCGTGCAGATAGGTACCGCTGACCTGGCCGCTTATCGAACAGGCGCCTTCCGGTTGGCCGTCCACGTGGGCGAACGGGCGGGCGCAGTCGGTGCCGTCGCTGCGCCCGATGTGGATTTCATAACCACGGATCGGACAGCGCGTGGCCGTGTGCCGCCCTGCAACCGAGCGGACGGACTTTTCGGCGACCATGGTCGTGTCCACCTCCAACAGACCCAGTCCCGGCGTGTCGCCTGCAGGCCCTTCGATGCCTTCCGGATCGCGCACGACGGTGCCGAGCATTTGGTAGCCGCCGCAGATGCCAAGCACATGGCCGCCGCGGCGCACGTGGGCCTGGATATCTAGGTCCCAGCCCTGTTTGCGCAGAAACGCCAGATCGGCGCGGGTCGATTTGCTGCCCGGTATGATGACGAGGTCGGTGTCGCCAGGCACAGCCTCGCCTGGCCGGGTCAGCGTGAAGGTGACGCCGGGCTCCTGCGCGAGCGGGTCGAAGTCGTCGAAGTTGGCGATGCGCGAGAGCGCCAGGCCGGCGATGCGCAACCCGCCGCGTTCCGGTGATTGGCGCAGGTCGAGGGCGTCTTCGGCTGGGAGTTTGTGGGCATCCGCGAAATAGGGCAGCACGCCAAATCCGGGCCAGCCGGAGCGCTGTTCGATGAAACGGTAGCCGTCGTCGAACAGCGATGGATCGCCGCGGAACTTGTTGATGATGAAACCACGGACCTGCGCGGCATCATCATGCGCGAGGACGGCTTTGGTGCCGACCACCTGGGCAATCACGCCACCACGATCGATATCGCCGATCAGAATGACCGGCACATCGGCGGCGATGGCAAATCCCATATTGGCAATGTCATCCGCGCGCAGGTTCACTTCAGCGGGGCTGCCGGCGCCTTCGACGACGACGAGATCGAAGTGGGACCGCAAGCGAGCAAAACTCTCCAGCACGGGCGTCATCAAGCTCGGCTTCAACCGAGCATACTCTCGGGCACGGACGGTCGTGAGGCGCTTGCCGTGCACAACGACCTGTGCACCGGTTTCTGATTCCGGTTTGAGAAGGATGGGGTTCATGTCGGTCGTTGGCTCGAGGCCGCAAGCAAGCGCCTGCAGCGCCTGGGCGCGCCCGATCTCGCCACCGACGGCGACCGCTGCATTGTTTGACATATTCTGCGGCTTGAACGGCGCAACCGACAGCCCGCGCCTGCTGGCGGCGCGACAAAGGCCGGCGACCAACAGCGATTTGCCGACGTTCGAGCCGGCGCCCTGCAGCATCAACGCGGTCATGGCCGGCGCCTCAGAATTCCACGCCCTGCTGCGCCTTCACGCCTTTGCGGAAGGGATGTTTAAGTAGTGTCATTTCGGTTGCCAGGTCCGCGATCTCGAGCAATTCCGGTTTGGCGTTGCGTCCCGTTAGAACGACATGCGCCATCTCGGGCTTTTCGTTGCGCAGGAAGTCAACGACTTCGGCGATGTCGAGGTAGTCGTAGCGCAAGGCGATATTGATCTCATCAAGCAACACCATGCGCATGCCTGGCCGCAGAATCAGTTCTTTGGCCTTGGCCCATCCGGCCCGGGCCGCCGCGATATCGCGCTCGCGATCCTGGGTCTCCCAGGTGAAGCCTTCGCCCGAGACGTGGAACTCGCACTCGTTGGCAAAGCGCTGGCGCAGGAAGTCGCGTTCGCCTGTCGCCCAGTTGCCCTTGATGAATTGCACGACCGCGCATGGCATCTCATGCGCGATGCAGCGCATGATCATGCCGAACGCCGATGATGACTTGCCTTTGCCGGCGCCGGTGTGAACGATGATCAGGCCCTTTTCGATGGTCTTGTCTTCCATCATGCGGTCGCGCGCGGCTTTGATCTTGACCATCTTGTCGCGATGCTGGGTGTTTTTGTCGGTCATCAGGAATCCTAAAGCTTGACAGCCATGCTCTGGATGGCGCATCGATCGTGGGTTGGTGCCTGTGTACAGCAGGTGAAAAGGGAATGCGATAGGGCGCAGAGCCTGAAGCGCAGCCACCCCCGTGACCGTAACCGGAGAGGCCTCCGATGCCACTGGCGCAAGCGCTGGGAAGGCAGGCGGGCCGCCAGAGCAGAAACTCTGATATCCGCTAGCCGGGAGACCTGCCAACGCGGACGTGGACCGGACGGGGTGTTTCGGTGACGGGTCAGCGTCGATAGCGGCCCGCCATGTAGCCCTTGTCCCCTTTAGAGGGACTTGAAATGCCATCAGAAAATTCATTTGGGACTGACGAAACTGCGCCCGCGCAGGGCGGTACGAGCGTGGAGCTGTTGGTCTGTTCGACCTGCCGACGCGGCGAAACCACGGACTCGGAAGCGATCAGGCCCGGCGCGGTTCTTCATGCCGGATTGGAGGGCAAAGAGCTTCCGTCCGGGATAACCGTGCGCGCGGTACAATGTCTCTCGAACTGCTCACAAGGCTGCACGATCGCGTTGCGCAGTCCGGGCCGATGGACCTACGTCTACGGCAATATCGATCCCGAAACGCAACTCGATACGGTGGTTGATGGTGTTAGCCGCTACGCGGCCACAACGGACGGACTCGTGCCCTGGCGAGAACGCCCGCAGCACTTCCGGAAGAATTGCATCGCCCGCATCCCACCGATCGAGGTGGCGTCATGAGCAATCTGGAGAAGACTCCTGTCACCGTCATCACGGGATTTCTCGGCGCAGGCAAGACCACGGTCATACGCCATCTTCTGGAGAACCCGCAGGGCAAGCGCCTCGCTGTAATCGTCAACGAGTTCGGCGATGTCGGCGTCGACGGTGAAATCCTCAAGGATTGCGCCAATGACAACTGCCCGGTCGACAATATTCTGGAACTCGCCAACGGCTGTATTTGCTGCACTGTTGCCGATGACTTCATCCCGACGATTGAAGCACTGATGGCGCTGGAGCCACGGCCCGATCACATCCTCATCGAAACGTCCGGACTGGCGCTGCCAAAGCCGCTTTTGAAAGCCTTCGAGTGGCCGGCGATCCGCTCCCGCACAACCGTCGATGGGGTTATCGCGTTGGCGGATTCGGAAGCGGTGGCTGCCGGTCGGTTTGCTCCCGATGTCGACAAAGTCGAGGCGCAACGCGCGGCCGATGACAGCCTCGATCACGAAACGCCTTTGTCGGAACTGTTCGAGGACCAGATTGCCTGCGCCGACATCGTCCTCATGACGAAGGCCGATCTCGCGGGACCTGCCGGCATCGAACGGGCACGATCGATGATCAACGAGGCGGCCGTGCGGCCGCTGCCGATGGTGGAGATCACCGAAGGGGCCATTGATCCGCGCGTTGTTCTCGGCCTGAACGCAGCCGCGGAAGACGATCTGGCCGCTCGGCCGTCGCATCATGATACGCCGCATGATCACGATCACGAGGATTTCGAGAGCATTATCGTCGATCTCCCCGAGCAAGCTGACCCCGATGGATTGGTTGGTCGGATTGAAGCCATGGCGAAGGCGCAGAACATCCTGCGCGTCAAAGGTTACGTCGCGGTCGAGGGCAAGCCGATGCGTATGCTGGTGCAGGCCGTTGGTGCGCGCGTGAGGACCCAATACGATCGGCCATGGCGTCCGGACGAAGTCCGTCAGAGCCGTCTGGTCGTAATTGCCGAGCATGACGACATCAATGCGACCGCGATCAACGAAGCCTTGATGCAGTAGGCGCGGTGCCATGCATGTCATCTTTCGCGAAAGCCATGGGCTAGAGGATACTGAGGCACCCGTCGATCTGGGGCAAAGCCCGGCTGATCTGGTGATGCTGTCGTTTTCCGATAGCGATCTCGGCGCGTTCGCGGCGGGATGGCATCGCGGGCGTGACGCGGAAGCGGGGTTTCCGTCGCTGCGCCTGGCCAACCTGGCGAACCTAAAACACCCGTTGTCGATCGATACGTATGTTGACAACACGCTCACCGGTGCCAAAGCCATCCTGATAAGGTTGATCGGTGGAATGCCCTATTGGTCCTACGGCCTGCAGCAGGTCGAGGCACTGGCGCGTGCGCAAGACATGGCTTTGGCGGTGCTGCCGGCGGATGGACGCCAGGACCCCCGCCTCGATGCCGTCTCGACCGTTCCGCACTCGACGCTGCGTCAGTTGCAGCACCTGTGCGATACCGGTGGGCCCGTCGCGGCGCAGGCCGCACTCGCACAACTTGCGTTGGCTGCTGGCCTCTATGCCAGCCCGGTGCGCGGCTCGAAGGTGTTGCCAAGTGTTGGCGGGTGGACACCGGAAGAGGGCGTTTGCTGCCCGGCACGCTTCGGCTTGCGCAACCCAAAGCCACGCATCATCGTAACGTTCTACCGGGCCTATCTCGTGGCGGCCGATCTACAACCTGAGACGGCGTTGTTCAGCGCGCTGCGCCGGCGCGGCTTTGACGTTTTCGGCCTGTTCGCACCTTCGTTGAAAGCACCGGACGCGTCCGGCTGGATTGCCCGACAGATTGCCGCGCTGGCACCGGCGGCCATCGTCAACGCTACGGCATTCTCCGGCAAAGGCCAGTCGGCGGCATCGCCATTAGATGCTGGCGAGGTGCCCGTGTTTCAGGTCGCGCTGGCGACATCGACGGCGAAGGCCTGGGCGGAGGCGGAGCGCGGCTTGTCGCCCGCCGATCTCGCGATGCATGTCGTCTTGCCGGAAGTTGACGGGCGATTGTTTGCCGGCGTGGCATCGTTCAAGGAACCACAGGTGCGCGACGACGCACTCGAGTTCGAGCGGTTTGCGCATTGCCCCGAACCAGACCGGCTCGAAGCGATCGCGGATCGGGTCCGGTCCTGGGTGGACCTCGCCGGAAAAGGCAATGCCGACAAACGTGTCAGTCTCGTACTGTCGACGTATCCCGGCAAAACCTGGCAAATGGCGCATGCCGTCGGGCTCGACGCGCTCGCGTCGGCAAGCGCAATACTGCAAGATCTTGACGGGGCCGGATATGTTGTCGATGGCCTGGAGGAGCCGCTCGATCAGGCGTTGGCTGCCGAAACGATCGCGTGGCCACTCAGCGACTATCGCTCAGCGCTGCAGCAGCTTCCCGAAACGTTGCGGCGTGACCTGACGGCCGCGTGGGGCGATCCGCAAGATGATCCAGCCTGCCGGGACGGTACCTTCCAATTCGCTGCGACACATCGCGGCCATGTCATCGTCGCGCTGCAGCCGGAGCGCGGCGATCCGGTTGAGCGTGAGGGCTGGTATCACGACCTGTCGCGGACGCCCTGTCACGGCTACGTCGCATTCTATCTGTGGCTGCGGACATCGCAGGCGATGGATGCGCTGGTGCACATTGGTGCGCATGGCACGCTGGAATGGCTTCCAGGCAAAGCCGTCGCCCTTTCCAAGGATTGCTGGCCCGAAGCGCTGATCGGCGCTCTGCCCGTGGTCTATCCGTTCATCGTCAACGATCCGGGCGAGGCGGCGCAAGCCAAACGCCGGATCGGCGCGATGACGCTCGGTCACATGCCGCCGCCGCTACGGCACAGTCGCACGTCTGAGCGGTTGGTCAGGCTGGAAGCTCTGCTCGACGAGTTTTCCAACGCCGATGGTCTTGATCCAAAGCGCCGCGACCGCCTGCAGGAAGACATCCGCGCCGAAGCGCGCGCGCGCGGTGTCGAAGCCGATCTCGGCCTTGATGCGATCGATTGCCCGTTCGAAGCAATCACGCGCATTGACCGATTTGTCTGTGACATCAAGGAAAGCCAGTTCAGTGACGGGCTTCACGTCTACGGGCGCGGCACGCCCGACGTCGAGGCGCCGTTCGATGTCAGCGCCTCGATTGTTGCGGAGCGCGATCAGTTTCTTTCGGCGCTTGCCGGTCGTCGCGTCGAAGCGGGACCGTCGGGATCGCCGTTTCGTGGTCGTCATGATGTTCTGCCGACCGGGCGAAACCTCTATACCACCGATCCGCGAGCGGTGCCGACGCGTGCGGCCTATGATCAAGGCGTCAAGCTGGCGGAGGAACTGCTGCGCCGCCACCTGCAGGACGAGGGCGAGTATCCGAAGGGCCTGGTTGTCGACCTGTGGGGGTCGGCAACAATGCGCACGGCGGGTGAAGAGTTTGCCATGGCGCTGCACCTTATTGGCGTGAAGCCGGTGTGGGATGACAACTCGAACCGCGTCTCCGGCATCGAAGTGCTGCCGTTAGCGATGATCGAGCATCCGCGTATCGATGTAACCCTGCGCGTGTCAGGTCTCTTCCGCGATGTGTTTCCGACGTTGTCGACGCTGTTCGCGAAAGCCATCCGAACCCTGGCGGCGCGTGACGAAGAGGTCGACTGGAACCCCTATGTCGGGCAGGCGATGCCCGGTGCACGCGTCTATGGGCCGGCGCCCGGCAGCTATGGATTGGGCATCGGCGCGGCACTTGACGACTATACCGAGGCAGCGCGTGCGGAAGCCGGCGAGGCCTGGCTGGCGGCCAGCTCCTTCGCGCTTGATGGTGACGTGGCGCGGCCCGACGGCGAGGGCATTCGAGATCGAGTCGCCGCGGCGGATGTTTTCGTTCATCTGCAGGACTTGCCGGAAACCGATATCCTGCTGGCCGCCGACTACGCCGCGCACCAGGCCGGCTTCGCGGCGGCACAGGCCGTCACCGGCGGCGCGTCGAAGAACTATCACATCGACAACGCCGACCCGCAGGCGCCGCGCGCCCGCCTGCTCAAGGAGGAGGTTGCCCGCATCGTCCATGCCCGGGCGGCGAACCCGGATTGGGCGGCCGGTATGATGCGGCACGGTTTTCGCGGCGCCGCCGAGATCGCGGCGACGCTGGACCACCTGGCGGCGTTTGCCCATCTGGCGGGCGTGGTCGAACCGCACCTGTTCGATCTCTATCACGACGCCACGCTGGGCAATGATGCGGTGCGCGCCTTTCTCGATGAGGCCAATGCCGCGGCGCTCGAGGCAATGGAGCAACGTTTTGCGGCGCTGCACGCGGCCGGGCTGTGGCATACGCGGCGCAACTCGATCCTGGCCGGTCTCGATCGCGCGCCATCGGAGGTGCGACCGTGAATCGTTCGGCGGCCAAAGGCTGGTGTCCGGGAGCCTTGCTGCCGATGGAGTCGGGCGATGGTCTGCTCGTGCGCGTTCGCCCGAGGTTGGGGTGGCTGACCGTCGATCAAGTCGAGGCGCTGTGTACGGCGGCGAACCGTCATGGCAGTGGGCTGATTGATCTGACCAGTCGCGGCAACATGCAAATCCGAGGCGTAGGACACGATTCCTACGATCGGCTGCTCGTCGAACTCGAAGACGCCAGCCTGGTTGATCGCGATGCGACGGAAGAATCGCGCAATAACATCATCGTCACGCCGTTGTGGCAGCCGGGCGACGAGACGGTCCGCATTGCCACGGAACTCGGCGCACGTCTTTCCGAGCTGCCCGATCTGCCGTCGAAGTTCGGGTTTGCCGTCGACGCCGGCGATCGGCCAATCCTGACGACGGCGTCGGCTGATGTCAGGGTCGAACGCAGTCTGGCCGGCGCATTGATCGTGCGCGTTGATGGCGCGTCGACCGGCGTGCAATTGACAGCTGAGCGTGTGGTTGATCATGTCATCGCGCTCTGCCATTGGTTCGTCGATACGGGCGGGCGTTCGTCGAGACGCATGGCCCGTCATCCAGAGCAGCCGCCCGCCGACGAGGGCGCAGCGTTCGAGCCGCCGGCGGCGGCTGTGGCCGCCTTGACGCCAGGACCAGCAGCAGGCGGAGCCGTCTATGGCGCACCGTTTGGCAGCATGGTTGCCACCGACCTCGAGCAATTTGTTCGCACGAGCGGTGCGGTGGCGTTGCGCACGACGCCGTGGCGCCTGTTCGTTCTCGAGGGTGGCCAAACCATCGCGTCCGATACCTTCATTGCCGACCCGGCGGATCGCTTGTTGGACGTGGCGGCCTGCCCCGGTGCGCCACACTGCCCGTCGGCAACCGTCGACACGCGTCGGTTGGCCCGCGAACTTGCCGAAACGGTGACCGGGCCGCTGCATGTGTCGGGCTGCTCGAAAGGCTGTGCGCGGCCATCGAGCGCGCCGATCACGCTCGTCGGCCGTGCCGGAAGGTTCGATATTGTACGAGACGGTTGCGCCTGGGATCTGCCGGAGATAGCCGGGTTGGACCCGGCTGAAGTCCGCATACAGCTAGGAAACGACTGATGCCGCATCACTACATCACCGATGGGGCGGCGATCTATGCGCAATCGTTCGCGACGATCCGCGCCGAATCCGATCTCGCGCGTTTCACGGCTGACGAAGAACCGATCGCTGTGCGCATGATCCATGCTGCCGGCATGGTCGAGCTGGCGTCGTCGATTCAGTTTTCGCCAGAATTCGCGACGGCTGCGCGGGCGGCGTTGGCTGGCGGCGCACCGATCCTGTGCGATGCGCGGATGGTCTCCGGGGGCGTCACGCGCGCGCGCCTGCCGGCCGACAATGAGGTGATCTGCACACTGCACGCACCCGATATCCATGAACGGGCGGCGGCGATGTCGAACACGCGTTCGGCCGCGGCGCTGGAGCTTTGGCGCCCGCATCTCGCCGGTGCACTGGTGGCGATCGGCAATGCGCCGACGGCACTTTTTCATTTGCTCAACATGCTGGAAGACCCGGCGTGTCCGAGACCGGCTGCAATCATCGGCTGCCCGGTGGGGTTTGTCGGCGCCGCGGAGTCGAAAGACGCGCTCTGGGATGCGCAACCGGTGCCGTGCTGTATCGTAAAGGGCCGTCTCGGCGGCAGTGCCATCACGGTTGCCGCTGTTAACGCGATTGCGAGCCGGGCGGAATGAGCAAAGGAACCATTTTCGGCGTCGGGCTTGGCCCGGGTGACCCGGACCTGATGAGCGTTCGTGCGGACCGATTGGTGCGCGGCGCCCGGCATGTCGCGTACTTTCGCAAGAAGGGCCGGCCCGGGCAGGCGCGGCGGATCGTCGACGGACTGTTGCGCGTCGATGCGCAAGAGATTGCGATGGAATATCCGGTGACGACCGAGGTCCCGGTCACGGACCCGCGCTACAATGCGATCCTGTCGGATTTCTATGCCGGTTGCGCGGCGCGTCTGGTCGCCTTGAGTGCACAGGGCCATGATGTCGTCGTGCTGTGTGAGGGTGATCCGTTCTTCTATGGCTCGTTCATGCACCTGCATGCCCGATTGGTCGATCATGCATCCGTCGAAGTGGTTCCTGCGATCACCGGCATGTCCGGGGCATGGACGGCGGCCGGTGCGCCGTTCACCTGGGGCGATGATGTGCTCACGGTCGTGATGGGGACGTTGCCCGAAGCAGAGCTGCAGCGCCGGATGGCCGACACCGATGCGCTCGTCGTGATGAAGATCGGGCGGCATTTCGAGAAGGTCTGCCGCGCCTTGCAAGATGCCGGGAAGTACAGCGAGGCGGTGTTGGTCGAGTATGCCACGATGCCGAACCAGATGGTGCGACCGCTGGCCGAGGTTGATGGCAAGGTGGTTCCGTATTTTTCGATCATCCTGGTACCGGGCAAAGGGCGCAGACCATGACCGGGTGGCTTGCGATTGCCGGGCTTGGCCCGGGCGACGAGGCGATGGTGACGCCGGAGGTCTCGGCGGCGCTGGATGAGGCGACGGATGTCATCGGCTACATCCCTTATGTGGCGCGGGTTGCCGACCGGCCTGGCCTGACGCGTCATGCGAGCGACAACCGGGTCGAGGTCGAGCGCGCGCAGTTGGCGCTGGAATTGGCCGCTGATGGTAGAAAGGTCGTGGTCGTGTCGTCCGGCGATCCGGGGGTGTTCGCAATGGCGGCTGCCGTCTTCGAGGCTCTGGAGGACGGTCCTGCCGCTTGGCGGCAACTCGACGTGCGGGTGCTGCCGGGTATCACCGCGATGCTGGCGGCAGCGGCGGCAGTCGGTGCGCCGCTCGGCCATGATTTTTGCGCGATCAACCTGTCTGACAATCTCAAGCCGTGGTCGTTGATCGAGAAGCGATTGCGGCTGGCGCTTGAAGCGGATTTCGCCGTGGCGCTTTACAACCCGCGCTCCAAGGCGCGGCCGCAGGGCTTCGAGAAGACGCTCGCTGTACTTGCTTCCGCGTGCGATGGCGAGCGGCTGGTCATTTTTGCCCGCGCGGTTTCGACGCCGGATCAGAGTGTTCATGTCGTCCCGCTTTCAAAAGCAAGGCCGGAAATGGCGGACATGCGCACTGTCGTGATCATCGGGTCGAGCCGGACGCGGTCGCTGTCCCGGGGCGATGGCAGCCCGTGGGTCTACACACCGAGGTCCGCGCCGGCATGACCCAACCACTGCAACACGGCGTCAACCGAGTAGACTTCGCTGCGGGGCGGCAGCTCCGGTCGCGCGATCATAACAATCGGAATGTGCAGGTTTCGAGCCGCTTCGAGTTTGGCGCTGGCGCCGCTGCCACCCGCGTTCTTTGCGACCACCACATCGATCCCGTGCTTGCGCATCAAGGCCGTATCGCCCGTAAGGCTGAACGGTCCACGCGATACAATGATCGTATGACTTGGCAACGGCGGCGGTTCGGCGGGCGGGTCAACGAGGCGCAGCACATAGTGGTGCTGCGGGTGCGCGACGAAGCTTTCGAGGTTCTGCCGGCCGATCGCAAGCAGCACGCGGCACATCGGCCCAGTCAGCGCGTCGACCGCGCCGGCGATGTCGGGTACGTGGCGCCAGTCATCTGCCGCATGCGGCTGCCATGCCGGGCGCGTCAGGGCGATCAGTGGCACGCCAGAGGCGCTGCAGGCGGCCACCGCGTGCCCGCTCATCTGCGCTGCAAAGGGATGCGTTGCGTCGACGACGTGGGTGATGCTGTTGTTTCTCAGGTATGCCTCGAGCCCGGCGATGCCGCCGAAGCCGCCGGTCCGGTGTGCAATCGGCTGTGGCCGCGGCCGCTCGACCCGGCCCGCGTAGGAGAGCGTCGCGTTGATGCCGATCGCGGCCACGGCGCGGGCGAGTTGGCTTGCCTCGGTGGTGCCGCCAAGGATCAGGAGGTTGTGGTTCATGGCAAATGACCCATGGCTGACGATCGTCGGTATCGGCGAAGACGGCTTCGATGGCCTCTCCCCGGCTGGTCGGCGGGCCGTCAAAGCGGCTGACGTCGTGATCGGCGCGGAGCGGCACCTGCATCTCTTGGGCGATATCGACGCCGAGTGTCAAACTTGGCCGGTGCCGTTTGCGGATGGCATCGACAAGGTGCTCGCTTTGCGTGGGCGTGCCGTCGTGATGCTGGCATCGGGGGATCCGTTCTGGTATGGCGCCGGCTCGGTCATTGCCGATCGTCTCGAGGCCGGCGAGTGGCGGGCGTTGCCGGCAGTTTCGGTGTTCTCTCTTGCCGCCTCCCGCTTGGGATGGCCGCTGCAGGCAACGGCGTGTCTTGGTTTGCATGCGGCACCCCTGACCCGGATACGTCCGTACATTGCACCGCAGGCCAGGGCGCTCGTTCTGTTAAGAGATGGTAGCGCAGTTGCAAAGCTTGCGGATTACTTGACGGGCGAAAATTTCGGCGCGACCCGAATGCACGTGATGGAAGCGCTTGGAGGGCCGCGTGAACGGGTGCGCGTGGCCACTTGCGAAATGTTCGACGTCGGCGACATTGTCCACCCCGTTGCCGTCGGCCTGGTGTTTGCCGGTGACGGCAGCGTGATGCCGCAGGTCGGCGGGCGGCCGGACGACTGGTTCGAGCACGACGGCCAGATCACCAAGCGCTCGGTGCGCGCCGTGACGCTGTCGACGCTGGCGCCTGGCGCCGGCGAGCATTTGTGGGACATCGGCGCCGGTTCCGGTGCGATCGGTATCGAATGGCTGCTGGCGCACCCGCGTTGCAGCGCCGAAGCCGTCGAGGCTGACCCGGTACGTGCGGGGCGGGCCCGTGCCAACGCCGAGCGCCTCGGCGTGGATCGCCTGCGGGTCCTCGAAGGCAAGGTGCCGTCGGCATTGAGCCGATTGGAGCAGCAACCGGATGCCGTCTTCATCGGTGGTGGGCTCTCCGATGTCGTGCTGAACGCGATTTGGGATAAGGTCGAGGGCGGTTGCCGGATCGTTGCCAATGCGGTGACGCTTGAATCGGAGGCGCTGGTCGCTGACTGGCACGCGCAGGTTGGCGGCATGCTGCAGCGGATTGAAGTGTCGGAGGTGACATCGATCGGCACGCGGCGCGGCTGGCAGGCCTCCTATCCGATCGTGCAGTGGAGTGTGACGCGATGATTGTTGCCGGCTTCGGGTTTCGCGCTTCGGCCAGTGCCGCGTCGTTGCTGGATGCCTTCGAGCAGGTTGTTGACGGGACCCGGCCGACACATCTCTCGGCGCCAGATGATAAAGTCGATGCCGAGTGTCTGCGCGCCGTTTCGGAGCGCTTGCAATTGCCGGTCGTTTCCGTTGGCAGTGCGGCCCTGATCGAGGCCGAAACTATGACGCAGTCGCCCAGAGTTATCGAAGCGCGCGGCGTTGGCAGCGTCGCCGAAGCCGTAGCGCTGGCAGCTGTCGGCGAAGGGGCGCGGCTGGCTGGTCCGCGCGCCGTTTCGGCAGATCGACTGGCGACCTGTGCGATCGCAATCGGAGGTGCCACGTGACGGTTCATTTCATCGGCGCAGGGCCCGGTGCGCCCGATCTGATTACGTTGCGCGGGCGTGACTTGATCGCGGCGTCGCCGGTCTGTCTTTACGCCGGTTCGTTGGTGCCGGAGGAGGTTCTGGCGCATTGCCCGCCGGGCGCGAGGATCATCAACACGGCGCTGCTCGATCTCGATGCGATTGTCGCGGAATGCCGTGTCGCGTATCAGGCCGGCCAAGATGTTGCGCGTCTGCATTCGGGTGATCTCTCGGTGTGGTCGGCGCTGGGTGAGCAACTGCGCCGTTTGCGTGGAGAAGGTATTCCGGTGTCGGTGACGCCCGG